>NZ_JBLVOM010000233.1:0-72460 GCF_053543775.1 Acinetobacter endophylla
TAGGGTGTGTCCTCATTTGGCTTTGCACCAAATAAATATGCAGGCTATACGGATCATAGATTTATAATTGCGTGCCAGTTTATCAAATCGAGTTGCAATAGCACGGAAATGTTTTAATCTCGAAAATGCATTTTCAACTAAATGTCTTAATTTATATAGATATTTATCAAACTCCTTATTCGATCTCTTACTGTTTGATCTCAATGGAATAATGGGAATCATATTCTTGTTCTTGGCATATATTCTAATGTGCTCAGCATCATACCCCTTATCAGCAATGAGATAAGTTGCCTCGTCTACCGTATCAATCAGTTGTTTTGCAACTTGACTGTCGTGGACGTCACCCTCAGTGATTTTAAAATCAATCGGTAATCCATTCGCGTCGGTTGCAAGATGTATTTTTGTTGTTCGTCCACCGCGTGATTGTCCAATTGCTCTTTCGAAACCATGCCGAGCTCCACTTGCATGTTGATGCACGCGTATGTAGCTTGCGTCAATGAATACCCATTCCTGATCCAAGATGCCTCGTAATCTAAAAAAAATTTATCCCACAATCCCTTGCTTGCCCAACGATTAAAACGATTGTAAGCAGTTTGCCAAGGACAAAATTCTTGGGGAATATCACGCCATGTGGCGCCTGTACGAAGTTTCCATAAGATCGCTTCCATGATATTTCTACTATTCTTTGAACAGTAACAACCGTGTAATCGCATAGTATCTTGAATTTGCTGCCAGATATCATCGGTAAGAAGAGTACGTGCCATTGAAAATATAGAAATAAAAATAACTCAAAGGAGGATTTTAAGTATTTAAAACCAATTCTTCAAATGAGGACACGCCCTAGTCAGATGAATATTAAAAAATTAAAGCTGCGTACTTTTGGAAAAGACATTGATAAAAATAATGCCAATGATCATAAACGCCAGACCGATCAGCGCGGGAAGATCCAGTTGCTGTTTAAACACCAAGAGGCCAACCGTTGAAATCAGAATAATACCGGCACCAGACCAGATTGCATAGGCAATGCCCATCGGAATGGTTTTCATGGTCAGTGACAGGAAAAACAGGGCAACGGCATAACCGGCAATGGTGGCAAGTGAAGGCCAGAGCACGCTAAAACCATTGGAGGCCTTCAATGCAGAAGTTGCAATGACTTCTGCAATAATGGCAATCGACAGATATAAAAAAGACATATTTCTCCCTAAAACACCCGTTTTGCATGATGCATCAGATGTTCTTGTTCTGACTTGAGCCAGCTTTCAGCTTCTGTAGTCGTTGGCGTCCTGTATTGAAACTCATAATCCGGCTGGTATATATCCAGCTCAAAAATCAGGTCAATTTCACGGTCATCTAAAATGACATGCTGAACCAGACTGCTTTCATTGAGAACTTCAAAATTTTCCAGGTTAAAGGTTTTGCCTGTTTCACTGCTGCGAGTGCTGTAAGTTTTAGCTTGACCATCAGTCCCGATAGAAACTTCAAAACTTTCCACCAAGGCAAACACGGTCGGATCGACAGCTTTCAAGTCCATTTGAGCGACTGCACTTTGCACTTCAGGCAAACGCGTCAGGGCATAGCCAATATGATCGCCACAAATAATCAGGCCACCATCCATTTCCAGTTTCTGACCAGATTGAACATCAAGCGCAGACTGAAGCCGCAGGCCTAAAAATAAACCGTGCTGTACCTGCTGGCGCCAGTCTTCGACATAGACATTATTTGGAGAAAATTCCAGAATACAGTTGCCAACGGCATGTAACCGGGCTGGTTCCGGCCATTGCACATGATTCTGATAATTGGCGTAGTCTTTCACTTCCCAGGACAAGAGCTGGCTGGCGCTATCCCAAAGCGTATTGCCAATCCAGCCTTGGCGTTCCTGAACAGCAGTTCCCGTCTGGCTTTTTAGACGAAGATCAATGGTAAAACTGCGCGACTGAAACCAGTACACAACGGTATTCTCATCAGTCAGGCCATTATAAAAACTGATACTTTTACGCCGGAAAGCACCGTATAAAAAGCCCGGAATAATCTCTGGCTGAGGGATAGTGGGCTTTAAAGTCTTAATCACTTCAAACAGATTCATGATGCTGTCTCCGTCTGTTCTTCAAGTCCAAAAGAGGAAAGTGGTACAGCATTTTTTAAGATCAGTTCACCGCTAGCAACGCGCTGTTTTAAATATTGAAAGGTCTGGGCGGTCTGATTAAACAGATGTTCGCCCCCGATCAGGGCAGAATATTTGGAATTTTCAGTGTGAATCACCGGTTCAATCACGGTGTCATAATTGCAGGCGCAAAACAGCGGGAATGAATAACGTTCTTCCGAGACCTTTTTCACGCGGTGTTTGGTGGCGAGATATTTACCATTCGACAGAATTTCCATCATGTCACCGATATTCATCACCAGGGTATTTTCAATCAGTGGAATATCGATCCATTCGCCGGTTTTATTTAAAACCTGTAAGCCGGGCGCGGTTGGTAACAGCAAGGTAAAGCATTCGTAATCGGTATGTGCGCCAATGCCTTCGGCATCTTGCACTTCCGGATTATAGGGATAATGAATCAAGCGTAGCTGACTTGGTGCATCAGTAATTTTGCTTTCAAAAAAGTCCTCACGAACGCCCAACACCAGTGCAAAGGCAGAAAAAATCTGCCGGCTGATCTCACGCAGATGACTATAGTATTGGCTGACAATAGACTTGAAATCCGGATGGTCTGGCCATAAGGTGGGCCCAAGTAAAGGACAGTCTTTTCTTACCCCCTGATAATCATAATTGACATCATAGGCTTCTTTTAAATCATAACTGTTGCCGGCAAACTGTTCTTCGCCAATCGGCACATAGCCACTATGGTTTTTTGATTTGCCAATATAGTGCTGCATTTTGGTGTCCAGATCCTGAGAAAAATAGGACTGGGCCATTTCAATCAGGGCTTTGGCGTAATCAGAATTAAACTGGCTACCTTGCAGATAAAGAAATCCGACTTCTTTACAGGCATGATCCAGAGCATGAGCAACTTCAATACGATCGGCTAAATCCGGACTTTGTAATTTTGAAATATCAACCAGTGGGAGTACATATTGCGCTTGCATGATAATCACCTCTAATGTTGGTCGTCCAACACAGCGATTAAAACCTTCGGGTCGTCCCAAAGGCATTTTGGATAAGATTATTTATTGCTGCTGACCTTGGTCATACGCGGAATGACCGGCAGTTCTGCCAGTGCCGGATCCAGTTCATCTTCTTCAGCATGCACCAGATAATCGACACGTTGTCTTAACTGTTTAAATTCAGGACTAAGCATGACGTCTGGATGGCGTGGACGAGGTAGATCAACTTCGATAATTTCCTTGATTTCACCCGGATTGGCTTTCAGCGCCACAATACGGTCGGCCAGTAAAATGGCTTCATCCATATCGTGGGTCACAAAAATAATGGTGATATCAATGTTTTGCCATAGGTCCATCAGGTGACGCTGCATTTTTTGCCGCGTATGTGGATCAAGTGCCCCAAAGGGTTCATCCATCAACAGGATTTTCGGTTCATTGACCAAAGCTCGGGCAATCGCGACACGCTGTTTCATCCCGCCAGACAACTCATGCGGATACTGGTTTTCATACTTTTCCAGACCAATGATATTGATCCATTCACGTGCCTGTGCTTCTGCTGCTGCACTACTTTGGCCTTTCATGCGCGGACCAAACATGACATTTTCCTTGACAGTTTTCCATGGAAACAGGGTATAGCCCTGAAACACCATGCCACGCTCCGGACTTGGGCCGGTAATTGGCTGGCCATCCACGAGAATCTCACCACTGCTATAAGGATCCAGGCCGGCAACTACACGGCTAAAGGTTGACTTGCCGCAACCGGAAGGCCCAATCACACAGATGAACTCCCGCTTGTGAATTTTCAAATTGAGTGCATTTAAGACCGTACGCTCGGTTTTGCCATGACTGAATTTTTGTGTCAGTTGCTTTGCTTCCAGAATCACCGGACGGCTATAAATCTTGTCAAAGTATTCGCGGGTATTAAATTCAGTGTTTTGCATCAGTTGGCTCCCGGTTTCCATTTAAATAAGCGTTGTCCCAGTTTCATCAAGATCACATCACAAAGCAGGCCAATCACACCGATAATCAGGATCGCGGCAAAGACATTATCAAAGTTTTGATAGCGGGCTTGCTGGGTAATGAACCAGGTAATCCCGGAGGTACTGCCGATCAGTTCTGCTACGATCAGGTAAGTCCATGCCCAACCCAGCAGCACACGCAGATTGCGGTAAATTTCAGGCAGGGCCGCTGGAATCACCACATGCAACAAGCTTTTCAGTTTATTGGTGCCCAGAGTAAAACCGGCTTCAATCAGGCTGCGATCCACCAGACGTGTGGTATTGGCAATGATCAGGATTTGCTGGAACAGGGTTCCTATCACAATAATGGCAATTTTGGGTGCATCATTAATTCCGAGAATTGCCACTGCCAGTGCACCAAAGGCGGGAGCAGGTAAATAGCGGAAAAACTCAACAAAGGGTTCGGTCAGCTGGGAAATTTTATTTGAAAATCCGCATAAAATACCGAGTGGAATACCAACCAAGGAAGAAATAAAGAACGCGGTAAAGACCAACTTGATACTGTGCCACAGACTTTCATGAAACCAGGGTGCATTGGCTTGGGTAGGCTCCGTGGTAAACGCCGTGACCAGTGCAATCGCAACTTCATGTGGTGCAGGCAGATAAATCGGGTTGACCAGAATACCCTGCGGCGGAGCCAGACCCTGATCTACCGCAGACTGCGCAGCAGAAAAAAACTGGTCTTTATCAATACGACTCTCGACCTGTAAATAGGCAACACTACCAGAATCAGTAATCTGGACTTGTGGATGCCAGATAAATGGCAAATAGCTGACTGCACACCAAATCAGAATTGGTATTAAAAAAGACCCCAAGCCAAACAGCAATTTATTTCTTTGACTGAGTTCACGTGCAACGTAACTCATAGTGTTGCCCCTCAATATTACAAATTTTATAAAACGTAATACTGAATAAGCAAAATGGATGCCATTTCATCCCAAATCCTGAAATGACTCTTAAAATGGCTTATTTTTATAGAAAAAATTAGCAGACAACTTTTAATCATATTCAAGAAGTTAGATCAGAATGCAGAGATTTTTAATCATTTTCTGGAAAATAAACTCAATAAAAAAGACCCGAAAAATCAGGTCTCTTTTTTCAGTAACATCATTTAGCCAATAATGTCTGCATGCTGGTTTTGCAAGCTATAGATGCACTGCTGCGCAATCTGTTTTTTCTCGGCTGCGGTCATTTCAATATCTTCCCATTTCTGCATCTGCTGCAGAAGCCAGATAAAATCATCGACTTTCGGTTTGGCACTTTCTCCAACAAAATTCCGGATAATATTCTTGATTTTGTAAAAGTCATAGACATGCCGCTGGGCGGAACATTCAAACTGAATAATCTGATAATCCACCAGCATGTTCCATACGTCTGATAAATCGCTGCGCTGCTTTAAATCATCCTGCGCTTTTTGTACAGCCTTGACCACTGCCTCTACGGTAAATGGATGCTGTTCTGCCCATTCCTGGGTCATGGCCAAGACTTTATCGGCAACTTTTGGAATGACATTCTGGCTGGCAGCGACAATAAAGCTATAGCCTTCAAGTTTGGCCTGAATATTCCAGGGTTCTCCCACGCAAAACCCATCAAATACCTGTTCTGCGATTCCTTTTACCATAGAAGGCGGTGGAGAGGTCATCAGCTGGATATTCTTGGCCAGTTGTGGATCAGTCAGTGCCAGCCATTCTTTTAAACAGTAATGATGAATCGAATATTTATAAACATAGGCCAGATTGATGGAATGATTCTGTTGTAAAGCCAGTACAAGTTTCTTTGAGGTAATCTGTTCATCATCCTCAGGCTGGATACCGAGTTCATAGCACAGATCTTGGCGCAGGCTAATAAAAGCCTGATTCACGCTCAGTACTAGAGGGGTTTGCAAAGCCACCTGTAACTGGTCTGTGCCCAGGGCAGCAGCGGGCAACATGGCGGACAGACAATGTGCAGCATCCAGAAAGCCATAGGCCAGACGGTCACGCAAACTTGACCATGAGGCTTCGCGGATTAAATTGATGGTTAATCCTTGCTCGGCAAAATAACCCTGTTTTTCAGCCCAGAGAATGGCAACACAATCAAGTAAAGGAATATAGCCAATATTGAGTTCAGTTTTTTCTAATGTGGACATATGCTTTTCCTTATTGGCCCAGTAACAGCTTCTGTGCATCCAGTAAGCGTCTGGCCATTTCACCAATGGTAATCCGGTGACTCATGGCATTTTTACGCAATAAAGCAAAAGCTTGCTCTTCCGTTAAGGCATGCAGCTGGATGAGCAGGGCTTTGGCTTTATCGATATCTTTACGGTCAATCAGCTTGTCCTGGGTTTCTTTTAAATCGTTCAGCAGCTTTTTATGTTTGCGGAATTGTTCAATTGAAATTTCCAGAATGCTTTCTAGTTTGGTGGGATCAATACCATCGACAATATAAGCCGTGATTCCGGCATCAATCGCACTTTTGATGGTGTCTTTATTGGAGTTCTGGGTAAACAGCACGGTCGGAAGTTCATATTGGCTGACACAGCTTTCAATAATATCCCGATGCGGATGATCCATATTCAGCAGGATCACATCTGCATGAATACCCTTAACATGTACCATATTCAGGTCATTCAGGATTAAACAGGCCACCACCTGAAAATCATGTGAAAGCAGGGATTCCTGGATGAATTGGGCGCGCTCCAGATCATCATCAATAAGAGCAATTCGTAATTTGGACATGGAATATTTTCAAGTAAGGCCTAAGGAATATTCAAGCAGGAGTAAAGCAAAAAACATGCCATTAAATTGGTGCATAAAATTCTATTTTTCTGTTCAATTTAGTGCATAGCTTTAGGGATTTCAGCTGATGGCTGATCAAAATGAAGCGTTTAGGTAGATCATCTGCCTGAAATAAGGCGTTTTCTTATTGGAAAAGTTGGCACGATTTCTGCATTTATTAAATCGTCAAAGATGACTTTCAATATTAACAACGGCCAACGATGTCCGTTCTGATCGTAATTGCACTTTCAAGGAGTGTGATTGGTATTTCGTTCAGCACAGGATAAATGACATGGTCAGTTGTTCAGCAATACAAAACGCACAAGCGTTTCAACCCTTCCTCCAGCATTACAAAGCGCTGGGTTGCGGTATTTACAACATATTCAATCAGCAGACATATCAATGCCTAGACGTGATATGCGGCTTTTTATCATCTTTAAAAAAACAATAGTTGGAGTGCAGATATGAAAATTCTCATGATTGGGCATGGCATGGTGGGGCATAAATTCATCGAATCTGTACTGGAACAGACCGGTGATGACATTGAGCTGACCATTTTGGCAGAAGAGCCACATTTAGCTTATGACCGGGTACATTTGACCGAATATTTCAGCGGCAAGTCGGTTAAGGATCTGAGTCTGTGTCGTAGTGATTTTGCCGATGCTTATGGCATTGATTTGCGACTTAATACTAAAGCGGTTGAAATTGATCAGCTCCATAAAACCGTCACCACCAGCCAGGGTGATGTGCTGAGTTTTGACAAGTTGATTCTCGCTACCGGTTCTTATGCCTTTGTGCCACCAATCCCGGGCAATGACCGTCAGAATTGCTTTGTTTATCGTACCATTGAAGATCTGGATGCCATTCGTGCAGCCAGTCTGAATGCCAAAACTGGCGTAGTGATTGGCGGCGGCTTGCTAGGGCTGGAAGCAGCGAAAGCCCTGCGAGATCTGAATCTGGAAACCCATGTCGTAGAATTTGCTCCGCGTCTGATGGTGGTGCAGATTGATGATCTGGGCGGCCGGGTACTGCGCTCTAAAATTGAAGACCTTGGTGTCAAGGTACATACTCAAAAGGCCACGTCAAGTATTGAAGATGGTGACAGCACTCAGCATGTAATGAAGTTCGGAGATGGTTCGGTGCTTGAAACCGATATCATCCTGTTCTCGGCCGGCATTCGTCCGCGTGATGAACTGGCGCGCCAAAGTGGTTTACTGATTGGTGAGCGTGGCGGCATCATCATTAATGATTATTGCCAGACCTCACATCCGGACATTTATGCCATTGGTGAATGTGCACTTTGGGACAATAAAATTTATGGTCTGGTTGCACCAGGCTATGACATGGCGCGGATCGCGGCAAAACATGTCCTAGGCCAAGAAAGTCATGCATTCGCTGGTGCGGACATGAGTACCAAGCTCAAACTGATGGGCGTGGATGTCGCTTCTATTGGTGATGCACACGCCATGTCACCAGGTGCCTTGAGCTATTTCTATGCTGATGAAGCCGCGCAGGTTTATAAAAAAATCGTGGTGTCAGCAGACAAGACCAAGCTGCTGGGCGCGGTGCTGGTGGGCTGTGCCAAAGAATATAGTGATCTCCTGCAAATGATGCTGAATGGTCTGGCTGTACCGGAGCAACCGGAAAGCCTGATCATGCCGGGCTTTGATCAGTCGACTTCCAAATCAGGTGGTAGTGGTGTCGATTTATTGCCTGACAGTGCGACCATCTGTTCATGTAATAACGTTTCCAAAGCTGATATCTGTTCAGCTATTGATGGCGGTGCAACTTCATTGGGTGCACTGAAAAAATGCACCCAGGCTGCAACGGCGTGCGGTGGCTGTGCACCACTGGTAACGCAGGTTCTCAAATCTGAATTACAGCGTCAGGGTGTCACGGTGAACAATCACCTGTGCGAACACTTTGCCTATTCACGTCAGGAACTGTATCACCTGGTACGCGTGCATGAAATCAAGACATTCTCTGACCTGATTCAGCAACATGGGCACGGCATGGGCTGTGATATCTGCAAACCGACTGTAGCCAATATTCTGGCATCCTGCTGGAATGATTTTGTTCTGAAACCAAGTCATGCCGGTTTGCAGGATAGCAACGACTACTACCTCGGCAATATCCAGAAAGATGGTTCCTATTCGATTGTGCCACGTGTGGCAGGCGGCGAGATTACCCCGGATGGTCTGATTACCATCGGTCAGATCGCCAAAGATTATGGTCTATATACCAAAATCACGGGCGGACAACGAATTGACATGTTTGGTGCGCAGGTACATCAACTGCCTGAAATCTGGGAAAAACTGATCAATGCCGGTTTCGAGTCCGGACATGCTTACGGCAAATCCTTACGTACGGTGAAATCTTGTGTGGGTAGTACCTGGTGCCGTTTTGGAGTCGATGATTCTGTCGGCTTGGCGATTTTCCTGGAAAATCGTTATAAAGGCCTGCGTTCACCCCATAAAACCAAAATGGCAGTATCCGGCTGTACCCGTGAATGTGCAGAAGCACAGAGCAAGGATGTCGGTGTCATTGCCACGGAAAAAGGCTGGAATCTATATGTATGCGGCAATGGCGGCATGAAACCGCGCCATGCTGAACTGCTTGCCTCGGATCTGGATACTTCCACACTAATCAAATATATCGACCGCTTTTTTATGTTCTATATCCAGACAGCGGATCGACTGCAGCGCACCAGCGTATGGCGTGACAATATGGAAGGCGGTCTGGACTATCTGAAAGATGTCATTGTGCATGATTCGCTCGGCATTGCTGCTGAACTGGAAAGCCGTATGCAGCATGTGATTGGCACTTATCAGGATGAATGGCGCACTGCGATTGAAGATCCTGAAGTACGCAAACGTTTTAAGACCTTTATTAATGCCAAAGCAGCCGAGCAGAATGACCCGCATATTCAGTTTGCACCTGTACGTGGCCAGATTCGTCCAAAGACAGAAGCTGAACGTGATTTAAACCGTATTCCAGTGGTTGAAGCCTAAATACTACAGTCAGGGAGAATGAAAATGACAATTTTAAAAGACATGAACGAACTGAACTGGTACGAAGTCTGTCATCTGGATGAGATCACCCCAAATACCGGTGTTGCAGCCCTGATTGAAGATCAGCAGATTGCAATTTTTCGCGTGGGTCAGGAACAGCGGGTTTATGCTCTCAGCAATCAGGATCCATTTAGTCTCGCCAATGTCATGGCACGTGGCATTCTGGGTGATCTGCAAGGTGAGCGTGTAGTCGCATCCCCAATTTACAAGCAGCATTTCAGTCTGGTTACCGGCCGTTGTCTGGAAGAACAAGACCAGAAATTACTGGTATTTCCAACCCGAATTGAAAATGGCAAAGTTCTGGTGAGTCCAACTCCACAAAAGACCTATATTTCCAGTAATGGTCAAAACACAGAGCGTTTAAAACTGGTACTGGTCGGGAATGGACTGGCGGGTATGCGCTGTCTGGAAGACTTGCTGGATATGGCGCCAGATCGTTATGACATTACCGTGATTGGGGAAGAGTCATGGGGTAATTACAACCGGATCATGTTGTCACCAGTATTGTCCGGTGAGAAAAGCTTTGCCGAAATTATGCTGCATTCAGCCGACTGGTATGCCGAAAAAGGCATTCGATTCATCGCTGGAGATGCTGCCATCTCTATCGACCGTTCGCGTAAACAGGTCCACACCCAAAAAGGCGAAGTCGTTGCTTATGATCGTCTGATCCTCGCTACTGGTTCCAAACCCTTCGTGCCACCTATTCCGGGTGCTGAACTTGAAGGCGTGATTAGCTTCCGGGATATTCAGGATGTTAACCGCATGCTGGACTACTGCAAAACCAAGCAAAACGCCGTCGTGATTGGGGGCGGCCTGCTGGGACTGGAAGCAGCTTATGGACTGAAGCAGCAAGGGATGAATGTGACTGTGCTGCACCTGATGGACCGTATTATGGATCGTCAGCTGGACATGAAAGCCAGTCAAATGCTGGAAAAATCAATCGAAAATAAAGGCATCCGGATCATCACCGAAGCCAATACCGAAGAGCTGATCAGTATAGACGGTCATGTGACTCAACTGCGCTTAAAAGACGGGACAATGCTGGATGCCGATTTAGTGGTTTTTGCCGTCGGAATTCGCCCAAATAAAACTCTGGCTGAACAGGCTGGCTTGCGCTGTAATCGTGGGGTGCTGGTGAATGACACCATGCAGACCTATGACCCGAGTATTTATGCGGTGGGTGAATGTATTGAGCATCGTGGCCAAACCTTTGGACTGGTTGAGCCATTATGGGGACAGGCCTTTATCTGTGCGACGCATCTGGCTGAACATGGCCGACTGACCTTTAAGGCACCGACTGTTCCGACCCAACTCAAGGTTAGCGGATGTGATGTCTTTTCGGCCGGAAATTTTGAACCTCAGGATGATTTTGAAGATATCGTGCTGAATGATGAGAAGCGTCAGATTTATAAACGGATCATCATTCAACAGGACAAGGTCATTGGTGCTGTGCTATTTGGCGATACCGAAGATGGGGCTTGGTATGCAGAACTGATTGCAGACCAGACACCAATTAGTAATATCCGCAGCAAACTGCTTTTTGGTCGGGATTTTGCATTAAAAAAGGCAGGGTAATCGGATAAACCTCCTCCAAACCCTCTTTGAAAAAGAGGGGAACCTCCCTCCTTTGCTAAAGGAGGGTTGGGAAGGATTAAAACTTTTGAGATATAGAAAATATTTAAATCAAACCTGTAAAAACTAGATATCAGAGATTTGGTGAAACACGTGAATTTGGATGATTAAGGAGCACAGCAGCAATGAATAGTATTCCGGTTATGGAACTACATAGCTCTACTGAATCCCAAATAAAAACCACTCAGACGACCTGTCCTTATTGTGGAGTAGGCTGTGGTGTCATCGCGCATGTAAGCCAAACCCCTATGGGTGAAAAGGTTCAGGTTGAAGGCGATGTTCAGCATCCTGCGAACTTGGGCAAGTTGTGTATTAAAGGCAGTCATCTTGCCGATACACTTGGCTTAAAAACCCGGCTTCTGCATCCGATGACAGGGCGAAAAGAGCAGCGGCAAATAAGCACTTGGGATCATGCTATTTCAAGTATTGCCAATAAATTTCAGCAATATATTGATCAGTATGGACGTGACAGCATCGCCTTTTACGTCTCCGGCCAGCTTTTGACTGAAGACTATTATGTGGTGAACAAGTTTGTAAAGGGCTATCTCGGTACTGCCAATATTGATACCAATTCAAGACTGTGCATGTCATCTGCTGTGGCAGCGCATAAACGGGCTTTTGGCGAAGATCTGGTACCGGCCAGCTATACAGATTTTGAGCAGACAGAAATGGTGGTTCTGGTCGGATCCAATACCGCCTGGTGCCATCCGGTGCTTTATCAGCGCATTATGAAAGCCAAAGAAGAGCGGGATTTATTCGTGGTAGTGATTGATCCACGCTTTACCGCAACCTGTGAAGCGGCAGACTTACACTTGCCGATTTTACCAGGTCAGGATGTCGCGCTGTTTAATGGCTTGTTGCAATATCTTCAGCAAAATGGTCATGCCGATCTGGATTTTGTTACACACCATACTCAAGGTCTGGAGCAGGCGCTTGCCAGTAGCTCGACAGAGTCATCACTTGAAAGCGTGGCAAAACGTACCGGTATTGCTATTGAAAAATTAACCTTATTTTTTCAGAAATTTGCCCAGAACGAAAAAATCATGAGCCTGTTTTCCATGGGCGTAAACCAATCCTCTCAAGGAGTAGACAAAGCCAATAGCATTATCAACTGTCATTTATTGACAGGAAAAATAGGCAAACCCGGTTCGGCACCTTTTTCCATGACCGGACAGCCGAATGCGATGGGCGGACGGGAGGTCGGTGGGCTGGCCAATATGCTGGCCAGTCATCTGGATTTGGATAATCCGCAACATCAGCAACTGGTGCAGGATTTCTGGCAAAGCCCGGTCATCGCGCGGCAGCCCGGATTAAAAGCAGTCGATTTATTTCAAGCGGTGGAAAGCGGGAAAATCAAAGCCATCTGGATTATGGCCACCAATCCGATCGTGAGTTTGCCCGATGCAGATCAGGTTAAACGCGCTCTGGAGAAGTGTGAATTTGTGGTGGTCTCCGATATTTGTCTCAACACCGATACCACGCAATATGCCGATGTACTGTTACCGGCACTGGGTTGGGGCGAAAAAGATGGCACAGTCACCAATTCGGAGCGCTGTATTTCCCGGCAAAAGGCTTTTTTGCCGGCTCCGGGTGAAGCTAAAGCAGACTGGTGGGCCATTTCCCGGGTGGCTCAGGTCTTAGGTTTTCGCGGTTTTGACTTTAACAACAGTCATGACATTTTTCTGGAACATGCCCGTTTATCTGCCTATCAGAATAGTTCGCTTTCGCAACGTGAAGATACACCGAATTTTCGCTATTTCAACCTGCAAGGTTTAACTCATCTCGGTTTTGCGGAATATCAGAATCTAACACCGATTCGGTGGCCAGTCTGGGATAAGCAAGAAGTTTATCAGGTTGATCAACTATTTAGTCAAGGCCAGTTTAGCCATGCAGATGGCAAAGCCAGATTGGTGCCAACAGTTGCAGCCGATCCGGTACATGCTATTTCTGCTGAATATCCTCTGATCCTGAATACTGGACGCATTCGCGATCAATGGCACACCATGAGCCATACCGGATTATCTGCCAGTTTGTCCCAGCATCGTGCCGAGCCTTATTGCGAGCTGCATCCGCAAGATGCACTGAAGTATGGCCTGAAAGATGCCGAGCTGGTCGAGGTGAAATCCGCTTGGGGAAGTTGTGTACTCCGTGTGCAATTTTCACAAAATATACGACGTGGCCAGATTTTTGCACCGATTCACTGGAACGACCAGTTTGCATCCGATGCGCGGATTGGCAAAGTGGTGAATCCGGTGGTTGACCCGATTTCCGGCGAGCCAGAATTTAAGCATACTCCGGTGATGATCCAGCCATTTTATACCCAGTGGCAGGGCGTGCTGTATGTACGGGAAGGCTTTGAGCAGAAAATCCAGACCATGATTAAAAATACGGTGTGGTGGAGCAAAACTCAAACCACTCAGGCCATCCGGTATGAACTGGCAGACCGGCGCCGTTTTTCTGATATCACCGGGCAGATCAAGAGCCTGTTAGCCTTTGATGATGAAAGCTTTGAATGGCTGAATCTCGAAGATCAAACGGCGCATATCAGTCATAGTGTGGTGCTTCAGGATGGCCAGTTAATTGCCAGTTTTTATATCGCACCGGCGGCACTATTGCCAGATCGTGACTGGGTGGCAGGCCTGTTTAGACGTGAACGTCTGAGTGCATTACATCGTAAAGCATTGCTGGCAGGTCAGGCCATGTCGATGGGAAATAGTGAAGGGCCATTAGTCTGTAGCTGTTTTAAGGTCGGTAAGAACCGAATTATTCAAACCATTAAAGATAAAAATATCACGCATGAAAAACAGGTAACTGCATGTCTAAAAGCCGGAGGAAATTGTGGTTCATGTTTGCCAGAAATTAGAGGCCTGATTAAAGCCTGCCAGACGGAGTACATAGAATGAAAAGAAGAGTGATGAAGACGGTGTCTTATCCGGAAACTGATGTGGTGATCCTGGCCGGAGGTTTAGCGCGGCGCATGAATGGCATCAATAAATTGCTGCACAAATTTGATGATGAAATCCAGCTCATTAAAATCCATCAGCAGTTGAAGTCCCGGGCAAGCAAAGTTTGGGTCAATAGTCATCGGGATCACTCCATTTATAAACGGATGATTCCTTCGATCGACTTTTATCAGGACGATGAACCCGGTTTTCAGGGACCATTGATGGGCATGAAGAGTGCTTGGTCACATGTACAATCTGATTATGTGCTGTTCGTACCCTGTGATGTGACCTATATTCCCAAAAAAGTCATTTCACGTTTACATCAGGCCCTGCAACGACATCCTTTATCTGAAGTGGCGGTAGTTGAAATCAATGAAAAGGCATTGTTTCCATTCTGTCTGATGAAACGCAGCAGCTTACCCACTCTTATACAACATCTTGAAAATGATCAGCACAGTTTAAAACTCTGTTTTGCTGACATGCACATGCAGCGGGCAAGCTTTAAAAATCGTGCCCTGTTTTTTCACAGTATTAATTCATTTGACGAGCTACAGCAGCATCAACAGCTTAACTTTCTCTAGCGTTTAAAATGCTAAAAGTCGAATTATCATATTCTGGTTCACCAAAATATTGCTTTTTTTATTTTTCGAGCGAACTTTTGGACTAAAAAAGAACAAATATTACCCATTAATATTCATTAAACATAAATTTGTGCAAAGTTGGAACACTTATTGCTCATTCATTGTGAAGAAATAGGGCAGTAAATCAAGACTGTTAAATAACCGTGCAGATCTCATCATGGACCGCAGCAATGAACAGCATGACAGCTTTAGCACCTCGCAGTATCTTTCAGGATCAGTTTGGACGCCAGAAACGTAAGTTGCGGATCTCGGTGACTGACCGTTGTAATTTCAAATGCAGCTATTGCATGCCTGAACATCCGGAATGGATGAATAAAAAAGATTTGCTCAGTTTTGAAGCCCTGTATGCTTTTTGCGAGTTTATGGTGCGACACGGGATTGAGCAGATCCGGGTGACGGGTGGCGAACCGTTGATGCGTCAAGGCATCGTTCATTTTATTGCCCGCTTACAGACATTGAAAGCCTTTGGCCTGAAACGTATTTCCATGACCAGTAATGGCCATTATTTAAAAGATTATGCCAAGGCGCTTAAACAGGCAGGACTGGATGATCTGAATATCAGTCTGGACAGTCTTGATCCAAAGCAATTTCAGCAACTGACTCAAAAACAGTTGCAGCCTGTACTTCAAGGTATTTCTGCCGCGCAGCAGGCTGGTTTGACCGTCAAGATCAATAGTGTGCTGATCAAAGGCATCAATGACGATCAGATTATTCCTTTGGTGAAGTGGGCACAGCATCAGGCTGTAGAACTGCGTTTTATTGAATTTATGCCCCTTGATGGCGATCAGAAATGGAATCCGTCTGATGTCATCAGTGAGCAAGATATCCTGGCTCAACTGAAAACTGAATTTGATGTCCAGGTATCTCAAGGACAAGGCGCCAATCCAGCCCGTGGCTATTTGGTCAATGGGCAGCCTTTGGGGATTATTTCCACCATTACCCATTCATTTTGCAGTGATTGTGACCGTCTGCGCCTCAATGCCCAAGGTGAATTTTATAACTGTTTATTTGCCAGACAAGGCCTGAACCTTAAGGCAGATATCGAACAACTGGCGCTGGATCATTTCGCCACACAGACATTTCAGCACAAGCTCCACGCTTATATCTGGCATAAAGAGGCCGGCTTCCATGCGATCCAGCAATCACCCATACAAAAGCCGATCCGAAAAATCAGTATGCACAGCATTGGAGGATAAATATGTCACTCACTCAGCAAAAATTAATTCATATCAAAATAGAAGCCTTCGGTGCGATTGAACGACAAATTCCTGCAGATTTGAGTTTGCAATGCAAGTCTGAAATTCAGGTTTCTGAAGTTCTGAACGAATTGCTATCCCTCTATCCCGATATACAGCCCATGCTGGAACGTTGTGCCTGTGCAATCGGTGAAGACATTATTTCCAGACAGAATGTTTTAAATCGTGACAGTACGCTGGTGCTGTTATCGCCGGTAGCAGGAGGCTGAGATGCAACTCAAGTCACTAAAACAATTTGCCCGAATCCAGCAGACTGCTTTTAGTCTGGAGGATTTTGATGGTATTCAGCATTTTCCGGAATGTGGTGGAATCGGCATCTTTGTCGGAACAGTACGTAACCATCATCAAGGGAAAGCTGTGCGTGCCCTGAAATATACCGCCTATGCGCCTGTGGCTGAAAAAATGATTCGTGAAATTGAACAGCAGATCCAGATCAAATACCAGGTGTCTTATGTGCGGGTAGTGCACCGTATTGGTGAGCTGGAGGTTGGGGAAACAGCCATTATTGCTATGGCTTATGCGGCCCATCGTCGTGAGGCCTTCGCTGCCTGTGAGGAAGCTGTGGAACGGGTGAAGCATGAGGTTCCGGTCTGGAAAGAAGAGTTTTATCTGGATGGTAGCAGCCAGTATGTGGAAGGCTGTTGTATTCGAAAAGATCATGGACCTGAAACTAATCACTCTCATCATGCAGAAGAAGCGCATTGTCACCATCACCATGTAGCAGAACACGCTTGCCAATCACCATCTAATTAAATGCGTCCAATGAGGATGCATAAGATGAATCACTTTAAAACAGATTTTAAAAATTAGCCTGGGATGAATCATGAAAAATGTAGGGATGAAAGCAGAAAGTTACCGTACAGCAATTGCCACTGGAATCCTGCATGCACCGCCACATTGCATTGAGCTGCTACGTAATGGCAATACTGAAAAAGGTGATGCCCTGAAAACAGCACGCATTGCCGGCATTCTAGGTGCCAAACGGACCGATGAGCTGATTCCATTGTGCCATCCATTACCGATTTATCGTGCCGATGTGGAATATGAACTGTGTGATGCACATGTCGAAATTATTGCTACTGTTGAAACCATTGGACCAACTGGTGTGGAAATGGAAGCTTTGACAGCGGTCAGTCTGGCAGGTCTGACCTTGTATGACATGCTGAAGCCGCATTGTGAACCGGAAGATTTGTCGCTGGATCAATGCAGGTTGCAGCAGAAAAAAGGCGGAAAATCACATTTTACCCGCGTACTTAAAGAGAGTCTGTCCGCTTCAGTTATTGTACTGTCCGATACGGTTGCAGCAGGTAAAAAGCCGGACACTGCCGGACAAAACGTACTGGAAATTTTGCAAGAGGCTAATTTTGACGCTATTAATTATCAGGTCATTCCCGATAGCCCAGAACAGCTATTGACCCTGATTGAACAGCAGAAAAATCAGTATCCGCTGATTCTAACTGTGGGCGGTACTGGATTAGGTCCTAAAGACCTGACAGTTGAGACTCTGCAACCTTTGCTGCAACGGGAAATTCCAGGCTTGATGGAAGCTTCACGTAGTTTTGGGCAGAAACGTACACCTTATGCGGCATTAAGTCGTGGCGTGGCTGGCTATATTGAGAACAGTCTGGTGATGACCCTGCCGGGAAGTCGGCAGGGTGCGAAAGAATCCCTGATCGCGGTGCTTCCAGCGTTGGTGCACTTATTTGATGTGCAAAAAAATATTCCACATTCGGGAGGCTATCAATGAATCAGGCAATATCGCATTCAGCCTGCGGTGCTGAGCCGGGACTGATTTCTGTTGATCAGGCACTACAGATGATACTTGAGCAGACGCATATCTTGGTAGCTGAAAGCCTGCCGCTTGCTCGGGCTCTGAATCGCTATCTGGCAGAGGCGATTGATTCGGCCATACCATTGCCGCTGTTTTCACAAAGTGCTGTAGATGGCTATGCGCTTTGCAGTCCAGAAAATGTTAGTGCTCACAGCACTTTTGAACTCATTGGAGAGATTCGGGCAGGGCAAAGTACTGAAATTGAACTGCGGCCAGGTCAGGCGGTCCGGATTTTTACCGGTGCCAGGATTCCAGCAGGAACTACAACGGTCGCCCGTCAGGAAATTGTCAAATGCCATGCCAATCAAATCATTATTACAACAGACCTAAAGCCTCATACGGATATACGTGATGCAGGCGAGGAAATCGCACAAGGGCAGCGTCTGGTAGATGCAGGTCAAAAACTGCATGTAGGTGCAATTGCAGCTTTGAGCATGGCAGGCGTAAAGCAGGTTTCAGTCTATCGTTATCCTAAAATTGCTGTTGTGATTACTGGAGATGAAGTCGCTTCCAGCATTGAAGACCTGAATTCCGGAAAAATCTTTGACGCCAATGCTCCACTGATTCAGGCCTGGTTTCAATCACAGGGTCAAAACGTAGATATTCTGCATGTTTCAGATAATGAGTATGAGCTGCAAACGTTAATACATCGTCTTAAAAACCAATACGACTTCATATTGACCACAGGCGGGGTTTCGGTGGGTGATTATGATTTCATTCGTCCTGTTGCCCTGGAGCAGGGTTTTGAGCAGATTTTCTGGAAAGTGAAGCAGAAGCCCGGAAAACCGATGTTATTTGCCAAGTATCGTCGAGATGATCAAGGTTACTGTTATCTCTTGGGTTTGCCGGGAAATCCGGCTGCTGTGTATGTCGGGATGCAAATCTATACGGCAACTTTACTGAATGCCTTACAAGGGCAAAAGCAGTCACCTGCATGGCTTAGTGCGGTAATGACACATGATTTGAAAGCGGATGCACGTGAACGTTTTTTAAGAATGGCTGCAGAATTTGATCAGGGTACTTTAAAGCTCAAAAGCCTGGCGAAACAGCAGTCGCATATGTTGAGTAATCTGATGCAGGCCAATTGTCTGGTACGTATTCCGGCAGCAACAGAAATCCAAGCCGGGCATGTGGTACAAGGTTTACTGATTTGAAATGCCTGTCGCAATTCTCAATATTCGAATCACATAGAATGAGAAAGATGGATTTATTCAAAGTTCTACTCACTGGCGTGCTGTTGACTAGCCCCATGCTGTATGCCGAAACAGTTAAAATATATGCCGCAGCCAGCCTGACCAATGCGATTACTGATATTTCCAGACTATATGAGCAACAGCATCGGGACATCCAGATCGTTCCGGTTTTTGCTGCGTCTTCGGTATTGGCGAAACAAATTGCGGCGGGAGCCAGCAGTGATCTATTTTTCTCTGCAGACCTGGACTGGATGAATGATCTGATCAAGAAACAAAAAATTCAGATCGGTCAGATTCGACCTTTGCTTTTGAATGAACTCGTATTGATTAGTCCTATTCAGCAAAAAAATCATTTTAAAATGTCAGCCGACTTTAATCTTGCTAAAGCCTTTCAAGGCTATCTATGTACCGGACAAATGGAATCGGTGCCTGCCGGAAAATATGCCAAGCAAAGCTTAACCCGGCTAGGGTGGTTGAATCCGCTTCGGGGCAGAATAGTCGGTACGGATAGCGTTCGTTCAACCTTGGCTTTTGTAGAACGTGGCGAATGTCAGGTCGGCATTGTGTATAGAACTGATGCCTTGATGAGTAAAAAAGTTAAAATTTCAGGAGTATTTCCAGCCAGTACACATCGTCCGATTGTGTATCCAATCGCTTTAACCCGGCAGGGCCAGAAAAATCAGGCAGCAGTCCAATTTTCTGAATTTATCCAGACGAGTCCAAGGGCCAGGCAGATTTTCCAGAAATATGGTTTTAAGCTTAAGGTAGGCTAACTGCTCATGCTTACACCAGAAGAACTGAGTGCCTTAGCGCTTTCAGCCAAAGTAGCGGGCTTTGCCACAGCGGTGTGTCTGCCATTTGCTATCGCCGTAGCATGGTTACTGGCGCGTTATGAATTCAGGGCCAAATTTCTTGTAGAGGCGATATTGCAGATGCCCATGGTGCTACCGCCGGTGGTACTGGGGTATCTTCTGCTCCTGCTGTTTGGTCATCAGGGGATGTTAGGGCAATATCTGCATGCATGGGGAATTCAGCTGATATTTAACTGGAAAGGTGCGGTACTGGCAGCAATCATTGTGGCATTTCCTTTAATGGTACAACCGATTCGTTTGTCTTTTCAAATGATCAACCGGCAATTAGAACAGGTGGCAGGATCTCTAGGCGCTGCACCATGGCGGGTATTCTGTAGCATTAGCCTACCTCTGGCTTTGCCTGGAATTTTAATCGGTAGCATTTTATGTTTCAGCCGCAGTCTGGCAGAATTTGGTGCCACCATTACCTTTGTTGGCAATATTCCAGAAGAAACCCGCACGATTCCCATCGCCATTTATAGCCTGTTACAACAGCCTGATGGAGAAAGTATGGCTATGCGTTTGGTCATTTTATCTCTGATTCTGGCTTTTTCAGCCTTGATTGCAAATTACTGGATCATGCAAAAGTATCAACGTAAATTGGAGGGTTAAGATGCTGAAGTGTGATTTTCAGTTTAATTACGCAAATTTCCAGCTACAGGCCAGTCTGGATATGCAGACACAATTGATTGGTATTGTGGGAGCCTCAGGAAGTGGGAAAAGCACCTTTTTAAAAAATATTGCAGGGCTATTAAAACCATCACAAGGCTTTATTCATTTTCAGCAAAAAATATTATTTGATCATCAGCAGAAACTGAATATTCCTGTTCATCAAAGAAAAATTGCCCTGATTTTTCAGCAAGCCCTACTGTTTCCGCATCTGAATGTCATGCAGAATTTGAAATATGCAGAACAGCTAAATATAAAAAATAAAGGTCAGCAGAAATTTACGTTTGAAGACATTGTGGAGTTACTCGAATTAAAGCCACTACTTCGGCATCGGGCGCATCAGCTTTCTGGTGGACAGGCACAGCGCGTTTCTATCGGTCGTGCACTTTTATCTTCTCCCGACCTATTACTTTTGGATGAGCCTTTAAATGGACTGGATCAAAAGCTGAAAAACCAGATTTTACCTTTTCTGAAAATTGTGATTCATCAAACAGATTTACCCATGATTTATGTGACTCATCATGTAGATGAAGTGGCGTATTTACAGGCACAACTGCTGCATTTTGAAAAGGGAAAAATTATTTGATTCAGCCCTGCACCGATTTAAACCAGCAATGACTCCGGGCAGGTCATCCTATCGCTGTTTTGCTCATAATTTCTCAGAAGATATCTATTTTTCTCTCTATTTTTAAGAAAGAAAAGTCTAAATTTGAAAGTGAAATAAAAATTATTTTATATAAAAGAATAGTTTATTTTATGTTAAAAATAATCTGGCATGACCTATGCATATATCTAATTAAAGTCAAAGAAGACTCTACATTTGTATGACGGCCAATGACGTCCGTTCTGATCGTTACTGATATGCCTTGTGCATCACAGTGACTTAAATACGTTCAGTTCTGGTAAGGAAATGGCTATGTCTTCAAATACAAGTCTCAATAAAGCAACAAAAATAAGTCTATTTAACTTCAGTAGTTCAGCGATGCGGGCCTTCCATATGAGTTGGCTCGCTTTTTTTGTCTGTTTCTTTGCGTGGTTTGCCTGTGCACCGTTAATGCCAGTGATTGCCGGTGAATTCAGCCTGACCAAAGAGCAGATCGCCAATATCAATATTGCCGCAGTCGCCATTACAATTCTGGTGCGTCTGATCGTGGGGCCATTGTGTGATAAATATGGTCCGCGTAAAACCTATACCGCTTTATTGATTATTGGCAGTATTCCGGTGTTTGGTGTGGCGTCGGCCAACAGTTATGAATCTTTCTTGTTTTTCCGTTTATTGATTGGCGCCATCGGTGCCAGTTTTGTCATCACTCAATATCATACCAGTATCATGTTTGCGCCGAATGTCGTGGGAACGGCAAATGCGACTACAGCAGGCTGGGGGAATGCCGGTGGCGGTGCGACTCAAGCCCTGATGCCTTTAATGCTGGCTGCTTTGGTCATGTTCGGTGTAGAACAGGCAATGGGATGGAGAATTGCACTTCTGGTTCCGGGTATTCTGATGATCATTGTCGGTGTACTGTACTGGAAATTCACCCAAGACTGTCCACAAGGTAATTTTAAAGAACTCCGTGCTCAAGGTATTTCTGTCGGTAGCGATAAAAAAGGTGGTCTTGCCATTCTGATGCATGCCGCACGTAACTACCGTGTGTGGATTCTATTTGGGGCTTACGCAGCCTGTTTTGGTATTGAAATTTTCATCCATAATATTATTGCCTTGTACTTTGTCGACAACTTTCAGTTTGGCTTAAAAGAGGCAGGCATGGCTGCCGGAATTTTTGGTTTACTGGCATTGTTTGCCCGTGCCTTGGGCGGTATTGTTTCAGACAAAGTCGCGATTCGAAAAGGTCTGGATGGCCGAACCAAAGTCCTGTTTGCTTTGATCATGCTGGAAGGTCTATTTCTTATTCTATTCTCACAAATGAATAGCGCGACCTTGGCGATCATGGCAATGACCATCTTTGCCTTGTTTACTCATATGGCATGTGGCGCTACCTATGCACTGGTACCCTTTATCGACCGTGATGCCTTGGGTGGTGTGGCTGGTATTATTGGAGCAGGTGGCAATGTCGGCGCGGTGGCTGCGGGGTTCCTGTTAAAAGGGATGCTGGATATTCAAACCACTTTGATGGTACTGGGTGGCTTGGTGGTGATTGCTGCAAGTTGTGTGTTGATGATCCGTTTCTCTGTCGAGCATAAAGAAAAAGAACAGCGTTTATATGAACAGGCCGTGACTGAACGTCATCTGGCGGAAGTACAGCAATAACACAACACGCCCTGATATAAAATGAATTGACAAAAAGGATAGCAATATCCTTTTTGTTGTTTTTGCTAACGCAATAATAAAATGATGAGCTATATATTCAGGATAGGAAAATATTATTTAAAAAGTACAGAATGGTTGAATTTATCGAATAAAATTAAAATCATTTATAGTTTATATGTTTAATTTGAGATGAAAAAATTATATATATTTTAATAATGATTTTTAAAAAAATAAATGAATTTAATAAGTGTAGATAAAATAAAAGCCATTTTAATAATGGCTTTTATGCTTATGGTGGAGGATTAATAAGTTTTATAAGGTAAAAACTTTCCGGATAATACGACATTCACCCGATCTCCGTTTGGATTATTCTCACGTTGAATATCCATATTGAAATCAATTGCACTCATAATTCCATCACCAAATTCTTCATGGATCAGTTCTTTAATAGTCATACCATAGACGCTGACAACCTCATACCAGCGATAAATCAGCGGATCTGTCGGCACACTGGTTGGCAGAGAACCTTTATAGGGTACGATTTGCAACCAGGCGATGGCTTCATCAGTCAATCCAAATATTTCACCAATTTTTTCTGCCTGTTCTTTATTAAAAGCCATCTGACCCAAACATGCGGCTGTCACCCATTCTTTAGAAAGGCCTACTGTTTCAGCGACATCTGCCCATTTGATAGACTTTAAAACTTTCGCTGAAATAATCATGTCTGTCACTTGTTGACGATGGCTAATCATAATCTTCTCCAATAGCTATATTTAAAAAATGACCGCTATAGATAATGCAGAGATTGTGCCAATATAATTATTAGGATTAAATTTTAAAATAATTTATATGATTTTCATTAGACATTTAAAATAAATGGCATGCTATTTGCTTTTATCTATATTAAATATGGCAACGGCGCCATGACACAATTGATCTGTTTGAATAATGCAAGGCAAAGACGCCTAGGGTTGAAATAGACCTTAGGCGTTTTTTATTTGCAAACAGGCAAGTAATTTATATAAAGGGGATAAAAATATGGCTTATCTTGCTCCTGCAGAGTTTGCAAAAAAAGTGGTCGATGCTGGTGAGGCAAAACTTCATATGGCCACGCGTGATGTTTTAATTCGTGCGTTTATGGCAGGCGCAATTCTGGCGCTGGCAGCAGTATTTGCTGTCACGATTGCGGTACAAACAGGGGTGCCACTGATCGGTGCGCTGCTATTTCCAGTCGGTTTCTGCATGTTGTATCTATTAGGCTATGACCTGCTGACCGGGGTATTTGTATTGACTCCATTAGCCTGGTTAGACAAACGTCCTGGGGTGACGTGGGCACGTATTTTAAAAAACTGGGGGCTGGTTTTTTTAGGTAACTTTGCCGGATGTTTAACCGTGGCAGTGTTGATGGCCGCAGTCTATACCATGGGTTTCGCCGCTGAACCGAATGCAGTCGGGGTGAAAATTGCCCATATTGGGGAAGACCGGACTTTGGGCTATGCCGAATATGGCTTTGCTGGCTGGATGACAATTTTTATCCGCGGCATGCTGTGTAACTGGATGGTATCACTCGGGGTAATTGGTGCCATGATGTCGACCACGGTCAGTGGCAAATTCATCGCGATGTGGATGCCAATCATGCTGTTTTTCGCCATGGGCTTTGAACATTCAGTGGTGAATATGTTCCTGTTCCCATTTGCCATGATGATGGGCGGTGATTTCTCGATTACAGACTATTTCTTGTGGAATGAATTACCGGTGGCACTGGGGAATCTGGTGGGTGGTCTGGCACTGACAGGTCTGGCGCTCTATACCACGCATGTACGTACTGGCGATAAAAAAGAATTCTAATCTGAGCATGATGATTTATGCCTTGAGATTAAAGGGATCAATTCGATCCCTTTTTGAGTATTTAAAATGAATAAAAAATTAAAGATCAGCATTGGGCAATATTCTTCCGCTGGAATCAAAGCACAGAATCAGGACTTTCATGGGGTCTATATTCCGGAAGGCCATGCGCTTAGCAGTAAGGGCATTGCCTGTGCAATTGCAGACGGGATCAGTAGCAGCAATGTCAGTCATATTGCAGCAGAAACTGCAGTCAGCAGTTTTCTATCGGATTATTATTCGACTTCAGATGCATGGAGCACCCAAACTTCAGCGGCACGGGTCATTCGTGCGACCAATTCCTGGCTCTATGCACAAACCCAGCAAAGCCGCGGGCGTTTTGATAAAGACCAAGGTTATGTCTGCACCTTTAGTGCACTGATTTTAAAACAAAATAGGGCACATATCTTTCATGCTGGCGACAGTCGGATTTATCGAATTCAGGCACAAGCCATTGAACAGTTGACGGCTGATCACCGCGTTTGCCTGTCATCAACAGAACATTATTTAAGTCGTGCACTGGGTGCCGACCATCGTATCGACGTCGATTATCAGCAGCTTGAATTATGTGAAGATGATTTCTTTATCTTGATGACAGATGGAGTCTATGAGTTTATTGATATGCAGCTCATATCGGAGATGCTGCAACAGCAACAACACCTGGATATCATTGCCAAGTCTATAGTCGAGCTGGCTATAAAGCGGGGTAGTGATGACAATCTCACCATTCAAATCATTAAAGTGGAACAGTTGCCTGATGAGGAATCCTTTCATATCAAGAGCCATGTTTTATTCCCGCAGCAGCTGAGTCATGGCGACCTGTTTGAAGGATATCGAGTGGATAAGATTCTGCACCAAAATCATCGCAGCAGCCTCTATTTGGCGCATGATGAAGCAACACAAAATCAGCTGGTCATTAAAACCTTGTCTGTCGATGTGCAGGATGACCTGAAAGCCGTAGAACAATTCCAGCTAGAAGACTGGGTATCAAAACGCTTAAAACATGAAAATCTAATGCAAGGCTATCCACATAAGGGCAGCAAGAAATTTTTATTTCAAAGTTATGAATACTTGCAAGGGGAAAGCCTAAGTCGCTGGCTGCATCGTCAAAAAACAGCTTTAAGTTTACAGCAGTTGCTCCCGATCATTGAGCAGGTAGCCAAAGCGCTGAATGCCATGCACCGTCTTGAAATGCTGCACCAGGATGTACGACCAGAAAATGTCATGCTACTCGAACCAGCTGATGCCTTGAAAGTGAAACTGATTGATTATGGATCGACGGCAGTCAGAGGTCTGGTTGAACTGAATCCCAAACATGCAGACGTTCCTTTAGGAACTCTGGCCTTTATGGCACCTGAATATTTTATTGGACGTTCACCCTCAGTAAAATCAGATCAGTTCTCGCTGGCGGTGATGAGTTATTATTTATTGACCCGACAATTACCTTATGGGACAGACCTCGCGCGCTGCAAGACCGAAAATGCCTTAAAGCAGGTTCGATATCATCCTCTCTATGAGTATCGACCGGATCTGCCACATGGCTTGGACGCAATCTTTAAAAAAGCGCTTTCCATTCGCCCGGAGCAGCGCTATGAGGCGCTTTCGGCCTTTATATATGATCTGAAATATCCAGATCTTAAATTTAAAAAATCAGTTTCACGTCCTATGCTTGAAAAGCATCCAGTCACTTTCTGGAAATCCTGCACAGCGATTCTGTTTTTTTTATTGCTCTGGGTATTTGCACTGTATTTTAGCCAATGAAAATAATTCAAATAGGCTATTGAACGATTTTTTTGACTGGATTAAAAAATCGGATCTGATTTAAGCTGAGATGCAGTCAAAATATCTATTTATTCTTATTGCAGATTTTTATATTTTTACGATGATTGACTTTGTATTTTTGAAGATTATCCCTATAAAATAGCAAGTGCAGTTAAAATCTAAATAAGCATAAAAACATTGGAATAATAATTGCTTATTTTTAATACCATTAGAATAAAAAGGCAGAAGAGACATGAAAATTCAATTTTTTAAGCTGATTTTAATCTTGGGCAGCAGCATGGTGATGAGCCAAACAAGTCTCGCCGGAGATGGTGGCTTGCGTTTTGCTGAGAAAAATCAGGAAATAGCGGCACAAATTCAGGCCAAGAAAAAAACGGCAGAAATACAGGCGCAGCCACTACAAGCAAAAGCCTCTACAGAAGCGAAATAGTAAAACAGCGCTTATCCAAGAAGGTGAGCTGTTCAGTTTAGATCGGATAGATAAGCTGTTTTGATGCGAAAAAATAGTCCATAACTTTTTAATCCTGAAAAACAAAAAAACTCCCCATCTATTTTTAAAAATGGGGAGTTTTTGCTTTATGAATGCTCGAAAATAATTTATTGATTCTGTTCTTCGTCCTGTCTTTCCTGACGCAATTGATCCCGCTGACGCTGTGGATCCTGGATACCTAATTGACCGCGCTGGATCTCGCGATCCTGTTTTTCTTGCGGATCAAGTTGTTCTTCAGTGAGTTCTTCATCATTTCGATCGATTGGATTCGACATAGTCTTTCATCCTCTAAAATACTTTCTAATTTTTATTGTATGAGTGCAGCAAAATTATTCTGTGACTTTTATGCCTGAGTTAGTTTTCTATCTTGTTGCTGCTGTAAGTTTAATCAATATTTTATGGGTTATTTTAATGATGGTTAAGTTAACCAAGAAAATTAAATTAATGAAATTAAGGGAATAGTAATTTAAACCTATAAACCTAATAGTTGAATATATCTCATTATTCTGGTTTTGAAATGAGAAAAACTAAATAAAATAAGAAAAATGGGTTATGCTTAAGACAGATTAAGTGTCATCCGTCTTTTAAATTTCCGGTATTTTTCATGATAGAACTTCGCCATTTAAGAACTTTAACTGCTCTGCGGGAGCATGGTTCCCTGGTTGCAGCAGCAAGTGATTTATGTTTAACCCCATCGGCCTTGTCACATCAGCTACGTGAACTCGACCAATGGTTCGGCATTGAAGTGGTCAATCGGCGTAGTCGCCCTGTGAGCTTTTCAAATGTTGGAGAGCGGTTGCTAAAACTGGCAGATGAAATATTACCGCAAGTTCAAATTGCACAGAGTGATATCAGCCGTATTGTGCATGGTCAGACCGGACGAATTGTTTTCTCCTCTGAATGTCATAGCTGTTTTGACTGGTTGATGCCGCTACTTAATCAATACCGGATGCAATATCCGGATGTAGACTTAGACTTTGCTTCAGGTTTTGAATCGAATCCGCATGAATTATTACAAACCGGAGAGTTTGATCTGCTGATTACGGCTGATCCGATTGCACTCAAAGGCATTGAATATTTTCCGATTTTTGAATACGAATCACGCTTGGTTTTATCCAATACCCATCCACTGGTACGTGCGAAAGAGATTACTGTTCAGGAACTTGCTGAAGAAACGCTGGTGACTTATCCGGTGGATAAACACCGTTTGGACATTATGTCGCGTTTGTTTATTCCCGCTAATATTCTACCAAAAGCCATTCGTACCACCGACTTGACTCAAATGCTGATTCAGTTGGTGGCAAGTGGTCGCGGGATTGGTGCATTACCTGATTGGGTGGTAAATGAATATGAGCAGAAAGGCTGGGTGACATCACGCCGTTTAGACTGTGTGGCGCCTGAAGGCTTACGTCGAACTTTATACGCAGGCTATCGTACAGAAGAAAAACAGAAAGATTATTTTGAAGGCTTCTTGAAACAACTGGATCGGTTTTCCAAAAAAAGACAGGTCTATTACAGCTAATCTGTAAATAGTTGAACATTCAAGCCTGTTATCTTTAAAAATCCTGCATCGTCAGGATTTTTAAGAAATTGATTGTTTTTCTCTCAAGGATTTCAATTTTTCTATAAGATGATGAGGTTAATCTCGTCTACTTCGAGTCAGAAAATATACAACTTCGTTCAACTTTCTAAATTAAAGAACTAGTTTAGTCGATTATAAATTTTTCTAATTATCATATTTTGCCAAGTGGAAATACATCTGTGCAGAATTAAATATCATATTATTAAATATCAATTACTTAAAAATTAAGTTCTTGGAACTTGTGAGGATGTGGTTCTGATCTTGCAAGTTGATTTTTAATAAAAATATTAAATAAAATGAAAAAATATACGCTGATCAGTCAATTTTTTGGCAGAAAATAACTCCTGAAAATAACAATGTTGATCTATGCTACAGCATAATTTTTAAACTGATTTCCTCTCATAAAACGGAATCACTTATACAGGACTGTATAAAATCGCCATGCACATGACAAAAATTCCTCTCAAGAAAAGCCCGCTGAGCCTCATGATTCTGTCGATTGTCTCAGGTCATCTTTATGCTGAAACTGCCGTAGAACCGGACAATGTTCAACAGCTGAATACTATTGTGATCAGCGCTGAGCAAAATGCCAATCCGCAGCAGCAATATCAGAAAGAGCTGGCTCAGGTTTCAGGAGGAACGAATTTCATTGGTGAGCAGCAATTAGAACAGCAGCGACTTGCAACCACAGCCGATGTGTTCCGTTTACAGCCAGGAATTTATGCCCAGTCTGCAGGGAATGAAGGTGCAAAAATATCGATCCGTGGCTCAGGAATCAACCGGACTTCAGGTGCACACGCATCCGGTACGCACGTCCTGATTGACGATATTCCATTTACCGGGCCGGGGGGTACAGCGTATGAACTGCTAGAACCCTGGTGGATTGATCATGTCGGGGTTTATCGCGGAGCCAATGGTTTTAAACAGGGTGGACTGGCCTTAGGTGGAACAATCAACTATAGAACCAAGACTGGCGCAGATCAGGATGGCTCTGAACTCAAATATGAAATGGGTAGCCATGGTTATCAGAAATATCAGTTCAGTACCGGCCGAAAGCTGGATCAGATGGATTATTATCTGGCGCTAACGGGTACCCAGTTTGATGGGATTCAGGATCATGCTGAAGGCGATGGTAAGGGTCTGGCTTTTAATTTGGGCTATCAGATCAGTCCGGATATCGAAACCCGTTTTTATGCTCGTTACCGTGAGAGCAAGCATTTAACTCCAGGACGGATTACACAAGAACAGCTCAAAAATGATCCTGAAGCAGCGAATAGCTTTAATTTAGCGGTAGATGCCAAACGGATTCAGCCGGGCAGTACTTGGCTGGCCAATACCACGACCTGGAATTTACAGGATGATGCAAAACTGACTGGCAGTCTGGCTTATCATCATTATCCGCTGGATTTACGTGAAAGCAGTTATCGTACCAATGTCGATTATGAAGATATTACAGCGCGCTTCCAGTATGAAAAACCTTACCAGTTTCTAGGTCTGGAGCATCAGGGGCGTATTGCCTTGCGCAGCACGACTCATCGTCCGGACAGTGGCGTAACTGAAACTTTAAGATTTGACACTCCATCATATCCGGCAGATACAGTCACCCGCCGTTATACCTATCGCGGTTCGGACAATGTCCTGCAATTTGATCAGGAAACCGCATTAAATGATCAGTTCAAATTAGATTTGGGACTGGCAGCGGTATATACCCATCGGGAAAGTGAAGTAACTTATCCTGTGGCGAGTCCTGAAGTCAGCCGTTATGAATGGAATTTTGCACCACGACTTGGTTTGACCTATCAGCCGAATGAGTCTGTGCAATGGTTTGCCAATTTAAGCCGCAGCATTGAGCCAGCACATCCTTGGGCGATGGCTTGGTCTTCACCGTATTATTTTGACAGTGGTGTCGCTTCTGGCCGGGTGCGCGCGCCAATCTATTTGGACACGCAAACCGCCAATAGCTTTGAACTGGGTGGACGTGGACAATCAGGCTTTGGAGATTGGGCACTGAGTTATTATTATTCCAAAGTGAAAAATGAACTGTTAACCTCTGAAATGATTAAAACCTATGAAGATGGATCGAATCGACCTTCAGAGCCAATTGCTGTTGAATCGAATGCCACGCCAACGATTCATCAAGGGGTGGAGCTAAGTCTAGATACGCCATTGCATGAATCCCAATATGGCGAACTGCGTCTGCAACAGGCTTATACCCTTAGCGATTTCCAGTACAAAAATGATCCATTGTTTGGCAAGAACCAGTTGCCAGGAATCCCTAAACATCTGTATCAGGCTCAACTAAGTTATGCCTTGAATAATGGCCTCTATATTGGTTTGAATACCGAATATGCATCGAAGATGGCACATGATTATGCCAATAGCCGATTCAGTGATGACTATCAGATCTGGGGCATTGACGTGGGTTATGCACCAGAACATCAATCATGGAAAACCTGGATCAACTTTAAAAATATCACCGATGAGAAATATGCTGCGGTCGTGATTCCTGGTCTGAATGATAAAGGTGCTGATGTAGCGCGATCTTCACCAGGTGAAGGTTTTTCTACTTATGCCGGCGTGTCATTTAAATTTTAATTATTTAAAAATAAAAAGAGCGGTAAACACCGCTCTTTTTATTTATTGATAGAAAGGATTTATCAGGTTTCTAAAATTCCGGTAACGCCTGTCACAATCATATCAATGGCAATAGTACCGATTAAAAGCGCTGCAACACGACCGACGATATCGACATACAGGTCAATGTAGTTGGAATATTTATGCTGTAAATGATCATGCAGATATTTCATCAGGATCAGCAAGCTACAGGTCAGAAACAGGGTAAAGAAAATCACCAGAATGGTTTGCATTAAACTGAGCTGAATCCCGGTAATCACGGAAGCCGAAATGGTGCCGGGACCGATCATAAACGGCATGGCAATCGTACCCGCCAGATGACTGGGCGCTCCACGCATCACACCAATCGTATCAGCACCTTCAAAGACATAACGATAGCCAATCACCAGAAAAATAATACCGCCAAAAATCTGGAAGGACTCAAACCGTACATGCAAGACTTCATTAAAGAAGGCTTCACCGGTTTTTGCAAAAATGATGAACACAATAAAGCTGATCAGACTGCCCTGAATCAATGCCATGTTGAATACTTTTGCGTCGGAATTACGGATAATTCCGAGCATATAAATACTCATCAGAAAAGGGTTGAGCAGGGAGAAAAACAGGGCAAATGCATTCAAACTTTCTGACATCATTCAGTCCTTCCGTAGTTGAGATATCCTAGATTTCACGGTCCGGGAACAGCGGACGTTTACCTGGGCTGATCCGGTTAATATGCAGATACATCATATGGCGTTCATATTTATCCAGGATGTCATTGATCACCTGTTCCTTACTATAACCGACCAGATCGTTGCCCTGAGAGCCTTCAAACAGATAACTTTCCAGACGATAGTAATAACGTTTGGTTCGTTTACCACGTGAACTGAAATTTGGCGTGTCATAGCGTACCGGCCATATTTCATAGACAAAGTTTTCTTCTTCATCGAGCTGAATGGTCAGATCCAGGTGATACAGTTCAGGTTCTTCCTCAAGCGATTTTTCCTGAATATTTACTTGAATGCCTTTGTCAATTAACTCGGTTGCAACGGCCTCAATGGCTGGTTTGCAAACATTATCCAGCATGGTCCGGGTCTGGGACAGGCTTGGATGCAGCATGACCCGGCTCAGACGCTTCTTCCAGTTCAGGATATCCACATTACCGACCACAGGCGCAGCATTCAGACTGGTACTGGCCTGCCGAAAATCCTCCAGACGCAAGGACTTATACAGTCCGGCCATCACAAAGAAAATCACGAAACTAAAAGGCAGGCCCATAATAATCGTGGTGTTCTGTAATGCTGTTACGCCATTCGCCATGAGCATTGCCAAAGTCAGCAAACCGATGGCAATGGCCCAGAACACACTCAGCCAGCGCGGTGAATCATGTTCAATATTAGTGAATTTGGTCGTGAAATTTCCCAATACCAATGCCCCCGAGTCCGCTGAGGTCACATAGAACAGTAAGCCGGTAATGGTGGCGACACCTGCAGTAAACATAAAGCCTGGATACTGCGCCAGCAGATCATAAAAACCATGTGCCGGATTTTCTAAAACTGTCGTAGCAAGTTGAGTATTACCATCAAAAATCACGCTGTATAAAGCACTGTTACCGAAAATAGACAACCAGGTCAGGGTAAATAACAGAGGAATAACCAAAGTCCCGGTGACAAATTCGCGAATGGTACGACCACGGGAAATACGGGCCAGGAACAGACCAACAAAAGGTGACCAGGCGATCCACCATGCCCAGAAGAACAGGGTCCAGCTATTCATCCACTCTTTCGGTTGTTCAAAAGGAAAACTGGTTAAAGAAAGTTTCGGGAACTGGCTGATATAGTCACCAAAATTTTGAATCAAGGCGGCTAATAAAAACTCGGTATTTCCTACAAACAGAATGAATAGCAGCAGCCCAATTGACACATAGATATTAATCTCAGACAGGATCCGGATGCCTTTATTGACACCGGCAGTGACTGAAATAATAGTAATAATCACAGCAACGGCGATGAGTGCGGTTTGAATCCAGATATTTTCCGGTAAATCAAACAGCACATGCAGGCCATAATTTAATTGCACAACGCCAATCCCGCATGTCGTGGCAATCCCGAAAATTGTGCCGAGTACTGCAGCCGTATCCACAGTATGGCCAATTGGACCATTAATTCTTTTTCCAAAAATAGGATAGAGTGCTGATCGAATGGTGAGCGGTAAATTGTAGCGATAGCTGAAATAACCTAGCGCGACCCCAATCAGCGCATACATACTCCAGCCAGTTAAACCGTAGTGAAACAGGGTCCACACCATGGACTGGCGCGCAGCTTCAAAAGTTTCACCTTCGCCCACAGGTGGATTCATATAGTGGGAAAGCGGTTCCGCCACCGAGAAAAACATCAGGTCAATCCCGATCCCGGCAGAAAATAGCATCGCCGACCAACTCAGCAGGCTAAATTCTGGTTTGGAATGTTTAGGGCCGAGTTTAATCTCGCCATAACGGGAACAGGCGATAAAGACGATAAAAACCAGATACAGCGTTGCCGCCAGCAGATAATACCAGCTAAAGGTACGACTGACCCAGTTTAAGATATTGATAATGACTTGATTGGCTTGTTCATTAAATAAAATGGTAATGATAGAAAACAGCAGAATAAGCGTCGCCGAAAAATAAAAAACCACTTTATTCAGACTATCTTGCTTCTCTTCATTTTTCTTTTGCATAAATCTCTAACCATCGTTTTGTTGCCGGATGATCTACAGTGCAGTGTGATTTAAAAGCAAAAGCCTGCGGTAAAGCTTCCTTGTTTTCGTGAATTACAAACTTTTGCAAATCCAAAACAAACTGCGCTGTACATCAAGGGTGAGCTGGCACTATAATTTTTATTAATTGAACGTTCAATTAAAAAAGCGTTTATGAATTGTTACATCATTCAGCTATTTGCTTTAGCAGAGTGATTTTTTATTGTTACATCCGTTATTCAGGTTAGTCCTATGCCCAAAGTTGGTATGCAACCGATCCGTCGTCAGCAACTGATCGATGCCACCTTAGCTGCAGTGAATGAGCTAGGTTTTGCAGAAGCTTCAATTAGTCAGATTGCCCAGAGAGCAGGTGTCTCAACCGGCATCATAAGTCATTACTTTCGAGGTAAAAATGGCTTGATTGAAGCCACAATGCGTTACTTATTGCAGCAATTGGGTAAATCTGTTGCACAGATAAAGATACAGGTTGATGACTTACCGGAGCAGCGCTTACTGGCGATCGTACGTGGTAATTTTGCTGCTCCACAAACCGACAAGGCGGCCATGAAAGTCTGGTTGGCGTTCTGGGCTAGCAGTTTGCATCAACCTGAGTTACATCGGTTACAGCAGATCAATCATTACCGCTTACATTCCAACCTTAAATATGAATTCATGAAAAAGTTGAATAAAGACCAGGCAGAGAAAGCCGCTCAAGGTTTGGCAGCATTGATTGATGGATTCTGGTTAAGGGGTGCTTTGGTAAATGGCGAAATTGACCCAGAACTGCCGATTGAACTGTGTAGTGAATATATCCGGCAACAACTCAAATAACCCACCTGCGAGGAAATTCCATTGACAACATTCAAACTGCAACGTCCTTATATTCATGGACAATATGTCGATGCAACGTCCAATAGCACGTTTCAAACGATTAATCCTGCAACAGGCGAAATTCTGGCAGACGTGCAGGTATGTACGCGAAAAGATATCGATCGCGCTGTTGAATCGGCACAACAAGGACAAAAAGTCTGGGCAGAAATGACGGCGATTCAACGTTCCCGTATTTTGAACAAGGCTGTTGCCATCCTCCGTGAACGTAATGACGAGCTGGCGCGTTTAGAAAGTCTCGACAGTGGTAAAGCTTTCAGTGAAACATCCACCGTCGATATTGCGACAGGTGCAGATGTACTCGAATACTATGCAGGTATTTTGCCAGCATTAGAAGGCCAGCAAATCCCGCTCAGAAGCAGTTCGTTTGTTTATACTCGCCGTGAACCTTTGGGTGTGGTTGCCGGGATTGGTGCATGGAATTACCCGATTCAAATCGCCTTATGGAAATCAGCACCTGCACTGGCAGCAGGCAATGCCATGATCTTTAAAGCCAGTGAAGTGACACCTTTAACTGCATTAAAACTGGCAGAAATTTATACTGAAGCCGGAGTACCGCATGGCATATTCAATGTGGTGACCGGCAGTGGTGAAATTGGTGGCTATCTGACTTCACATCCAGACATAGCCAAAGTTTCATTTACTGGGGGTGTCGCAACCGGCAAAAAAGTCATGGCCCAAGCTGCGAATTCCAGCCTGAAAGAAGTCACCATGGAGCTGGGCGGAAAATCTCCGCTAATTATCTGTGAAGATGCAGATCTGGATCTGGCGGCAGATATAGCCATGATGGCCAACTTCTATAGTTCCGGTCAGGTCTGTACCAATGGTACCCGCGTATTTGTACCTTTAGCCTTAAAAGCAGAATTCGAAGAAAAGATTCTGCAGCGTATTCCTTATATTCGTATGGGGGATCCACTTGATCCTGAGACCAATTTTGGTCCAGTGTCCAGCTTCTCTCATATGGAAAAAGTGCTGGATTATATTGAACAGGGCAAAAAAGAAGGCGCTCGTTTACTTTGTGGTGGTGGCCGTGCCGAAGATGAGCAATTTGCCCAAGGCGCTTATGTGCTACCAACGGTATTTACCGATTGCCGTGACGACATGACGATTGTCCGTGAAGAAATTTTTGGTCCAGTCATGAGTATTCTGAGTTATGACTCAGAAGAAGAGGCGATTCGTCGTGCCAATGACACCGAGTATGGTTTGGCAGCTGGTGTCGTGACACCAAATCTGGCACGTGCGCATCGTATTATTCATCAAATCGAAGCCGGTATTTGCTGGATCAATACTTGGGGCGAATCACCGGCAGAAATGCCAGTGGGTGGCTATAAACATTCGGGTGTCGGTCGCGAAAACGGTATTGTCACTCTGCAACAGTACACCCAGACCAAGTCAGTTCAGGTCGAACTCAGTCCTTTCCAGTCTGTATTTAGCGCATAAAGGAGGATTGGATGAATTACGACTATATTATTATTGGCGCAGGTTCGGCAGGAAATGTGCTAGCAGCGCGTTTAACTGAAGATCCGGATGTAAAAGTCCTGTTGCTGGAAGCGGGTGGACCAGATTATCGTCTAGATTTCAGAACACAAATGCCGGCTGCATTGGCTTATCCATTACAGGGACGACGCTATAACTGGGCCTATCTGACCGACCCCGAACCTCATATGAATAATCGTCGTATGGAATGCGGACGCGGAAAAGGTCTGGGCGGTTCTTCATTAATTAACGGCATGTGTTACATTCGCGGTAATGCCATGGATCTGGAACAGTGGGCCAGCCTGAAGGGGCTAGAACACTGGAGCTATGCCGAATGTCTGCCGTATTATAAAAAAGCTGAAACGCGCGATATTGGCGGCAATGATTATCATGGTGATTCTGGACCGGTTTCGGTCGCAACACCTAAAAATGGGAATAATGAACTGTTCCATGCCATGGTCGAGGCAGGTGTACAGGCCGGTTATCCACGTACTGATGACCTGAATGGCTATCAGCAGGAAGGCTTTGGGCCGATGGACCGTACCGTAACGCCGCAAGGCCGTCGTTCCAGTACAGCACGTGGTTATCTGGATATGGCCAAAGGCCGGGATAATCTTACGATTATTACCCACGCCATGACCAACCGGATTCTGTTTAATCGTAATCAGGCAATTGGTGTGGAATATTTTGAAGGACAAAATACTTTACAGCCGATTCAGGTCTTTGCAGATCGTGAAGTATTGCTATGTGCAGGTGCAATTGCCTCGCCGCAAATCCTGCAACGCTCCGGTGTAGGTCCGGCTGAACTGTTAAAAAGTTTGGATATTCCTGTGGTTCAGGATTTGCCAGGCGTGGGTGAAAACCTGCAGGACCATCTGGAAATGTACCTGCAATATAAGTGCAAAAAACCGGTTAGCTTATATCCGGCACTCAAGTGGTATAACCAGCCGATGATTGGCGCGGAGTGGTTATTTTTAGGTAAAGGTATTGGGGCCAGTAACCAGTTTGAAGCCGGTGGTTTTATCCGCTCTTCAGACGAATTTGACTGGCCTAATATCCAGTATCATTTCCTGCCTGTGGCAATTAATTATAATGGCACCAATGCCATTCATGAACATGGCTTCCAGGCTCATGTCGGCTCTATGCGTTCGCCGTCACGTGGCCGTGTCCGCCTGAAATCCAAAGATCCGTTTGAGCATCCAAGTATTCTGTTTAATTATATGAGTACCGAACAGGACTGGCGTGAATTCCGCGATGCCATCCGCATTACCCGGGAAATTATGTATCAGCCGGCATTGGATTCCTATCGTGGTGAAGAAATCAGTCCGGGAAAACATCTACAAACAGATGCTGAAATTGATGAATTTGTTCGTAATCATGCAGAAACCGCGTATCATCCATCGTGTAGCTGTAAAATGGGTGAGGATGACATGGCGGTTATCGATGGTTATGGACGCGTACATGAAATGCAGGGTCTGCGTGTGATTGATGCCTCGATAATGCCTTTGATCATTACCGGTAACCTCAATGCAACTACGATTATGATCGCTGAAAAACTGGCAGACCATATTCGTGGCAAACCTGCTCTTGCGCCTTCATCGGCACCTTTTTACAAGGCGCCTCGCGCTTAAATCATGGTTTTATTCCTGTCATCTGGCAAAGCAGGAGTAAAACGAATTTCAATTTTTTCCCAAAGCCGGAGATAAAACCTCGACTGCTGTCGTTTTATCTCCGCTTTACTTAATACATTTATATTTTATGAAAATATTCAATCAAACAGTGCTGTTTGGCTGTGCTGCTGTTTCAAGTTTTTACTGTTATGCCGATGATGCGGAAGTAAAACAAATAGAAGCAAGCGGAAACTTGAGTGTGGTCTCCAAATACGTCTCCCGCGGTTTGACCAATGCGCCTGAAAATGATGATGTTGCTGTACAGGCTGCATTGAATCTGGCTTATGGTAATTTTTATGTCGGATATTGGGGATCTACGCTTGGATACTCTTATGCAGAAGTGCAGGGGCGTCAGGGACATCGTTCAGACAAATTCGAGCATAACTTTCTGCTGGGTTATACCCATAGCAGCGAAAATTATGATTGGGATCTATGGAACGCAACCTATTATTATCCGGGCGGCAAGCATACTACCGGAAATGAGCTAGGTTTAAATATAAGTCGTGCATTGAATGATCAGACCAGTATTGGCGCCAGTGTATCGACCTATCTGTATGATGTGGCTTATGCCAATCAGGGCGATACTTTTTATACGCTTAACCTGAATCATCAGTTGAATGATCGCCTGAATGCCAGCGTTACGGCAGCGGGAAGCTATTTTAACGATGAAGGCAAATATGAGGGCGGTGAACTGGGCGATACCGAAAAGCAGTTTGCCTTTCGTTATGCTTCTGCCGGACTTAGTTATGCGCTCTTACCTCAGGTAAGTTTGTCGGGTGAATATATCTTTGGCGGTTATGACCGTTATGATGACAAGCAGCGTAATCTTGCAGTATTTGCACTGAGTTATGATTTTTAAAATTATGAAATCATTCAGACTAGGCGGGTGAAAATCTGCCTTATCTGCAACTTTGATTAATAGTATAAGCCATGACTTGAAGTTGATTCATGCTCCGGCAGCTCAGGAAAGACTGAGGATCTGGTTTAATCTGCCAGAATTTCAGACAAATATTATCAATTTCATAAAATAATTCTATAATAGCGCCCATTCTCGGCAGCGTTATCCAGACACTTCGTCAAATGGCATAACCTGACCATTTTCTATTTTTCATTCAAGTTCTCCTCCGTGAACCGGCTTGTATATTCAGATTCAGCATCTTATCTGTCCGTGACGGCACATAAGAATATTTAGGTATCCACATGGAAATTAAGGTCAATTATCTCGATAATCTTCGTCAGGAAGCCAAGTTCGATGACTTCACGGTAATCGCCGATCAGCCGATCCGCTATAAAGGCGATGGTTCGGCACCCGGCCCATTCGATTATTTTCTGGCATCTTCAGCTTTATGTGCGGCTTATTTTGTCAAAGTCTATTGCGCGGCACGTGATATTCCGACCGACAATATCCGCCTATCTCAAAACAATATCGTTGATCCTGAAAACCGATATAAACAGATTTTTAAAATTCAGGTGGAACTACCGGCTGATATTTCTGAAAAAGACCGCCAGGGAATTTTACGTTCGATCGACCGTTGTACCGTCAAAAAAGTAATTCAAACCGGTCCTGAATTTGTCATTGAAGAAGTAGAAAGTATCGATGCAGATGCTCAGGCCTTGTTAATGCCAAGTCTGGCTTCTGACCATACGACTTTCATTCCGGGTAAGGACCTTCCGCTGGAAGAAACGATTGCCAATATGTCTGCCATTCTGGCAGGCCTTGGCATGAAGATTGAAATCGCGTCTTGGCGTAATATCGTGCCGAATGTGTGGTCGCTACATATCCGTGATGCGCAGTCACCAATGTGCTTTACCAATGGTAAGGGTTCGACCAAAGAAAGTGCGCTGGCATCTGCCTTGGGCGAATTTATTGAGCGTCTGAATTGCAACTTTTTCTATAACGACCAGTTCTGGGGTGAGGATATTGCCAATGCCGAATTTGTGCATTATCCAGATGAAAAATGGTTCCAGCCAGGTCCAAATGGCGAACTACCTGCAGAAGTTTTAGATGAACATACCCGTGAAATTTATGATCCTGAAGATGAATTATTGGGTATCCATCTTTACGACACCAACTCTGGTAATAAAGCACGTGGCATCTGTTCATTGCCATTTGTACGTCAGTCTGATGGTGAAACCGTTTATTTCCCGTCGAATCTGATCGAAAACCTTTACTTAAGTAACGGGATGAGTGCCGGCAATACCTTGGCTGAAGCGCAAGTACAATGTCTTTCTGAAATTTTCGAACGTGGGGTAAAACGCGAAATTCTGGAAGGTGAACTGGCACTACCGGATGTGCCTGAACATGTTCTGGCAAAATATCCAAAAATTGTTGAAGGCATTAAAGGCCTAGAAGAACAGGGCTTCCCGGTTCTGGTCAAAGATGCATCTTTAGGCGGTCAGTTCCCGGTCATGTGTGTCACCTTGATGAACCCACGTACCGGCGGTGTATTTGCCTCATTTGGTGCCCATCCAAACTTTGAAGTGGCTTTGGAACGCAGTCTGACTGAGTTATTGCAAGGCCGTAGTTTTGAAGGTCTGAATGATCTGCCAAAACCAACCTTTAGCAGTAATGCCGTGACTGAACCAAATAACTTCGTCGAGCATTTCATCGACTCGAGCGGTGTAGTGTCTTGGCGTTTCTTCAGCACGAAATCAGATTATGATTTTGTCGAGTGGGATTTCACTAATAACGGTCAAAATTCGAATGCGGACGAAGCTCAGGAATTATTCACGATTCTGGAAGACATGGGCCATGAAGTTTATATGGCGGTGTATCAGCATCTAGGTGCAACAGCTTGCCGTATTCTGGTACCGGGCTATTCGGAAATTTATCTGGTAGAAGATCTGGTTTGGGACAATACCAACAAGGCTTTGTTATATCGTGAAGATATACTGAATCTGCACCGTCTGGGTGATGAACAACTGGAAGCACTGGTTGAGCGTCTGGAAGAAGCAGATGAGGATGATTATACCGAGATCAAAACCTTGATCGGTATCGAGTTCGATGAAAATACTGAATGGGGCCAACTGACGATTCTGGAACTGAAACTTCTAATTTATGTGGCTTTGCAGCAATTTGAAGAAGCCAAAGATCTGGTTGAGCAGTTCCTGCAGTTCAATACTAATACCGTTGAACGTGGCTTGTTCTACCAGTGCATGAATGTCGTTCTGGAAGTCATTCTGGATGATGAAATGGAACTGGAAGATTATGAACACAACTTCCGTCGTATGTTTGGTGGTGCCCGTATGGATGCCGTTCTAGGTTCAATCGAAGGCACAGTTCGTTTCTATGGTTTGACCGAAACCAACATGCAGCTTAAAGGGCTGGATCGTCATCTACGTTTAATTGACAGCTATAAGAAATTGCATGCAGCGCGTGCCAAGTTTGTGGCTCAGCAATAATCCATAGATGAATGACTAAAATTTTTCGTCATTTGTTTTAAATCTTAAAGATGGCTTACTCGGTTTCGAGTAGGCCCTTTTTATCTCTGACCTTATATGCGATCTTTTCTATTTTTCTATTTTTCTATTTTTCTATTTTTCTATTTTTCTATTTTTCTATTTTTCTATTTGAAAATTTATTAATCCCAGCTCCCGAGGGAACTGGAATTACCTAAAAAATTAAAGTGAAGTGTTAATACTAACTGCTTCAAGATTGGGTATGTGAATGTGAGAAATGAATGTATTTTTCTCATTCACAAGAATTACCTTACATATTCGGGTAATTCGGACCACCACCACCTTCCGGTGTTACCCATGTGATGTTCTGGGACGGATCCTTGATATCACAGGTCTTGCAGTGCACACAGTTGGCTGCATTGATCTGGAAGCGTTTTGAACCATCATTATTCTCCATGAGCTCATAAACACCCGCCGGGCAGTAACGCTGTGCAGGCTCATCCCATTTCGGCAGATTTACTTCCACCGGAATTGAAGCATCGGTGAGTTTCAAATGTGCTGGCTGGTTCTCTTCATGCACGGTATTCGATACAAACACTGAAGACAGACGGTCAAAGGTTAGCTTGCCATCCGGTTTTGGATAGTTTGGCTTGAAGCTTTCAGCTGCCTGGGTTTTTAGCGCAGCATGGTCTTGAACCAGATCATGCAAGGTAAAAGGCACTTTAAATACGTTCTGGTCGATGAAGTTAAAGGCACCACCGATCCATTGACCGAACTTGTGCATTGCCGGGCCAAAGTTACGCGAGTTATACAGCTCTTCTTTTAGCCAGCTGTTGTTGAACTTGTCGATATACGCCGTGAGTTCTTTCACGAAGAAATCTTCACCCTCTACAACACGCGCCACCGCCAGATCACCGCCTTTTTCTACACCAGCAGCAATCGCTTCAAATACCACTTCACCGCAGAGCATGCCGGATTTCATGGCTGTATGAGAACCTTTGATCTTGGCAAAGTTCAGGAAGCCGGCATCATCACCAATCAATGAGCCGCCCGGGAAGGTGAATTTTGGTAGCGAGTTAAAACCACCTTTGGTCACGGCACGGGCACCATAGGAAATACGCTTGCCACCTTCGAGATATTGCTTAATTAATGGATGGGTTTTCCAGCGCTGCATTTCCATGAATGGATACATATGCGGGTTGGTGTAAGACAGATCCACGATCATGCCCAGGGTCACCTGGTTGTTATCGGCATGGTACAACCACCAGCCACCTGAAGAACCAGTTTCATTTAGTGGCCAGCCGGCACCGTGCATCACCAGACCCGGTTTGTGCTTGGCCGGATCGATTTCCCAGAGTTCTTTAATGCCGATACCGTAATGCTGCGGATCCGCATCCTTGTCCAGGTTGAACTTTTGGATCAGACGCTTACCTAAGTGACCACGACAGCCTTCAGCAAATAACGTGTATTTGGCATGTAGTTCATAACCCGGGGTAAAGTTATGCGTTGGTTCGCCATCTTTACCAATACCCATATCACCGGTTTGGATGCCTTTGACTGTACCATCTTCATGATAAAGAATTTCAGAGGCTGCAAAACCCGGGAAGATCGACACTTCCAGCTCTTCGGCTTTCTGGCCTAACCAGCGCACCACATTGCCAAGCGAGATGACATAGTTGCCATCATTGTGCATGGTTTTAGGCACCATCCAGTGTGGCGCTTCCTGTGATTTTTCATCTGAAAGCAGGAAGAAGGTTTTATCTTCAGTCACCGGGACATTCAGCGGGGCACCCTGTTCTTTCCAGTCCGGGAACAGCTCATTCATGGTACGCGGTTCAAGCACAGCACCAGACAGAATATGTGCACCGACTTCGGAGCCTTTTTCTACGACACAAACGGACAGATCGTTTAAGTTGTTTTCAATTGCAAGTTGACGGATTTTGATCGCAGCAGAAAGACCCGCAGGGCCTGCGCCTACGATGACGACGTCAAACTCCATCGATTCTCCTGTTATATCTTCCATAATATAAAATCCAATTTCGCTATACGATATTTATAGCATTATATAAATGGGTTATGAAGCTTATTTTTGATATTTTTATTCGAAATAGGACTTTATCTATTCTTTAAATCTTACTTATTTTGCAACGTAAAAAGGTTTGCAGCAAATTCTGGATAAAGTAAGAAGATGTGGAGGATGAGTACTCATTAAAAAGAGCGACTTAATGTCGCTCTGATGATTAAATTTTTTTATATGTTATTGAGATTCATCGCAATATTGTTCACCATGTGAATCAGGCGCGGTCCAATTTCATTTTCCAGTTTTTCCTGATTGAGCAGATAACTTGGTGCACCGCAGTTAAACGTTAAAATTCCATGTTTGGAATGAACCAGTGGAACTGCCACGGAATTCACATCTTTTGCCCAGTCACCTAAAGAGAGACAGTAGCCATAATCCTGATAATCACGGATTGCACGTTCCAGATTACGCTTGATGGTTGGCCACTGATCTTCGTTTCTTTTCTTGATGGCATCAAATAAATATTCGCGTTCTTTTACATCCATTGCTGCCAGACAGGCACGTCCCATGGCACTGCTATGAATCGGTAAAGTCGAACCGACAGGGCGGCGCATAGTCAGCGTCGATTCTGTATGTACCACTTCCAGATAAATCATGCTCAAACGGTCACGGGTAGCCATTGCCACAGGGGCTTGGGAATAACGTGACATTTCTTCCATAAACGGATAAGCCTGAGTACGTGCAGAAATATTACTCAAAGCTGCATAGCCCAAAGCCAATACGCCAACATCCAACAGATACTTCGTGGTATTCGGCAGTTGTTTTAAATAACCTAAAGAAACCAGGGTGCTGGTAATACGCGCTACAGTCGGCTTGGGCAAGTTAGTTAATTGTGCAATTTCCTGATTACCAAGCAATTGATTGGTCGCTGAAAAGCAACGCAAGATTTCCAATCCACGCGCAATAGACGCAATAAATTGAGGATTGTTTTCTCTATGAATATGTGAAATCGGATCTAAACGGATTTCATCAAAGTTGGGAATTTCACCAGTTTTATTTTTTGTCATGGTCCGGGCAATTAAAGTTAAATTAATGAATATGATAGCAACATAATTTCACGATACAAAATAAAACACTTCTACAAAAGATAAAATATAGGAAAAAATGTCGAAATTATTTGTGGTCGAAAAGAATTCTGTTACCCAAGTTTAAAGACAACATAAAATCATCTAGTTTTTTAGGTTCAATACGTACCCAACACATTTAAGAAGTTTCGATTTCTCCGAAAGAGTCAGTGATCGATAAGTATTACAGCAAAAAAAGGTTTAATCATCTATTCAAAAAATTGATAAATAGAATAATCACTCATCAAAATATTTCGTATCGTGAAATTAAATCTTAAACACAAATCAACTGCAATACCAGAAAAATTTCATTTTTTAGTTAAAATATAAAATTTTTAATAATTTCACTTGCTCAAAATGATTTTATATGATTATTTATTTCGTATTGCGAAACAAAAATAATGGTAAAGGAATTTACCTAAATTATATCCATGGAGATTTATATGATTCGTGATCCAGAAATGTTAGACCAGCTTCTGTCGACGATTCGAAATTTTGTAAAAAATGAACTGGTGCCTCTTGAGCATGAAGTAGAAGAGAACAATGCGATTCCTGAACATATTGTGGAACAGATGAAAGAGTTGGGTTTGTTTGGCCTGACGATTCCAGAAGAATATGGTGGTTTAGGCATTACCATGGAAGAAGAAATTCTGGTCGCGATGGAGTTAGGTCATACATCAGCTGCATTCCGCTCTTTAATTGGTACTAACAACGGCATTGGCTCAAGTGGCATCATTATCGACGGTACAGAAGAACAAAAACAGAAATATTTACCGCGTTATGCAACGGGCGAAATTATTGGTTCATTCTGTTTGACCGAACCGGATTCCGGCTCAGACGCTGCTGCTTTAAAAACCAGTGCAGTCAAAGACGGCGATTATTATATTTTAAACGGAACTAAACGCTTTATCACCAATGCGCCACGTGCCACAACATTTACCGTGATGGCACGTACCAATCAAGAGATTAAAGGTGCGAGCGGTATTTCAGCATTTTTAGTTGAAGCAGGCACACCTGGTTTAAGCCTAGGTAAAATTGATAAGAAAATGGGCCAACATGGTTCCTATACCTGTGATGTAATTTTTGATAACTGTAAAGTGCATAAAGATCAGCTGATTGGCGGTGTAGAAGGGATTGGGTTTAAAACAGCAATGCGCGTTCTGGACAAGGGCCGTCTGCATATTGCCGGTTATAGCGTGGGCATGGCAGAGCGTATGCTGGAAGATGCACTTAACTATGCAGTGGAACGCAAACAGTTTGGCCAGCCCATTGCGAATTTCCAGCTAATCCAAGGTATGTTGGCAGACTCCAAAGCCGAGATTTATGCAGCCAAATGTATGGTGCTGGATGCTGCGCGTCTACGTGATGCTGGCCAAAATGTTACGACTGAAGCCTCTTGTGCCAAAATGTTTGCAACTGAAATGTGTGGTCGAGTTGCTGATCGCTGTTTGCAGATTCATGGTGGAGCGGGTTATATCAGTGAATATTCAATTGAACGTTTCTACCGTGATGTGCGTCTGTTCCGTTTATATGAAGGAACCACACAAATCCAGCAAATTATTATTGCGCGTGAAATGATTAAACAAGCAACCGCCTAATCTCATAATTTTAAAATAAGGAAATATTAAAATGACGACAAAAATTAGATTTGATTGGCAAGACCCGTTTTTAATAGAACAGCAACTGACATCAGAAGAGCGCATGATTCGCGATGCAGCGGCAGCGTACTGTCAAGACAAACTGATGCCGCGTGTACTGGAACAGTTCCGTCATGAAAAAACCGATCCGGCTATTTTCCGTGAAATGGGAGAACTGGGTTTACTCGGTCCAACCATTCCGGAACAGTACGGCGGTGCAGGTTTAAATTATGTCAGTTATGGTCTGATTGCTCGTGAAGTTGAACGTGTCGATTCAGGTTACCGTTCAATGGCCAGCGTACAAAGCTCTCTGGTGATGGTACCCATTAATGAATTTGGTTCTGAAGAGCAAAAGCAGAAGTATTTACCAAAATTAGCAACCGGTGAATATATTGGTTGCTTCGGCTTGACCGAGCCGGATCATGGTTCGGATCCGGGCAGCATGATTAGCCGTGCTAAAAAAGTCGAGGGTGGTTACCGTTTAACTGGCGCAAAAATGTGGATTACCAATAGTCCGATTGCCGATGTATTTGTAGTTTGGGCCAAAGAAGTTTCTGCCGAAGGTAATATCGGTGACATTCGTGGCTTTATTTTAGAAAAAGGCTGGGAAGGGCTTTCTGCTCCAACGATTCACGGCAAGGTGGGTCTACGTGCCTCAATCACCGGTGAAATTGTAATGGATAACGTCTTTGTTCCAGAAGAAAATGCATTTCCGGAAGTTCGCGGTTTAAAAGGGCCTTTTACCTGCTTGAATAGTGCACGTTACGGGATTGCCTGGGGTGCCATGGGAGCTGCAGAGTTCTGCTGGCATACCGCACATCAATACACCATGGACCGTAAACAGTTTGGTCGACCACTCGCTGCGAATCAGCTGATCCAGAAGAAACTGGCAGATATGCAAACTGAAATTGCACTCGGTTTGCAGGTGGCTTTACGTTTTGGCCGCATGAAGGATGAAGGCATTGCTTCAGTTGAAGGTACATCACTGATCAAGCGCAACAACTGCGGCAAGGCACTGGATATTGCCCGTTTGGCCCGTGACATGATGGGTGGAAATGGCATTAGCGATGAATTTGGTGTAGCCCGTCATCTGGTTAATCTGGAAGTGGTAAATACCTATGAGGGTACCCATGATGTACATGCCTTGATTTTAGGACGTGCACAAACCGGAATTGCGGCCTTTTGCAACTAAACCTGAGTTTAACCTAGCCAGCATTGCTGGCTAGATTGTTTTACGGGTTTAAGAATTGTGCTTAATCGCATCTTTCAATGTATTGCTATGTGATTTTGTAGAGCAACTTTATCAAAAACTTTGAAAATCATTTTTATACCACTTTGCTAAAGCATGGTAATGAGCAGCAAATATTCTATATTTCACCTCAATAATTAAGTGAAATATACGTTTTAAAAGGCACAGGAGTGCCGAAAAGTAGAAAGAGCATTATGGATACGATCAGTTCACAACAACACCCAGTGGAAGGTGGAAACGAATCCAAGCAAAGAGCCTGGATTCTGGCCTTTATCTTCTCATTTTTGGCATTACTGGTTGATGGTGCTGATATTGCATTATTAGCCTACAGTCTGACCAGTCTGAAACAAGAGTTTTCATTAAGTAATATGCAGGCCGGTGCTTTAGGAAGCTGGACACTTGCAGGGATGGCTATCGGCGGTTTTTTTGGTGGCTGGGCTTGTGACCGTTTTGGCCGGGTTCGTGTGATCGTCATTGCCATCGCATTGTTTTCTTCATTAACTTTCTGGTTAGGATTCGTGGAAAGTTATGATCAGTTCAAATGGCTGCGCTTTACGTCTGCAATTGGACTAGGTGCTCTATATATTGCCTGTAATACCCTCATGGCAGAGTATGTACCCACCAAATATCGCTCTACAGTATTAGCAACGCTTATGACTGGCTGGACTTTAGGCTCGGTGGTCGCAACTGTTCTGGCTGGATGGCTATTGCCTGAATTTGGCTGGCGATACCTCTATTATATTGCCATTATCCCGATTGTACTGGCCTTCGCGATGTACTTCTTGGTGCCTGAACCGAAAGCCTGGTTAGAAGCACGTCAGGCCCACCTGGATGCAAAAGCCAGTGGCATTGTTCAGGAAAAGCCCAAGAACACTTTCAAAATGATTTTTGAAGATGCACTTAGCCGCCGCATGTTTATCCTCTGGTCCTTCAGTACCGCATTTTTACAGTTTGGCTATTATGGAGTCAGCAACTGGCTACCAGCCTATTTAGAGACTGACCTGGGAATCAAGTTTAAAGAAATGACTATGTATATGATCGGAACTTTTCTGATCATGATGTGTACCAAAGTTATTGCCGGTTTTATCGCTGACCGGATTGGCCGTCGTGCGGTATTTGCTTTCGGTACCATGGGTACTGCGATTTTTATCCCTGTGATTGTCTTTGGTAATACGCCAGATAACATTCTCTGGCTGATGTTATTTTTCGGTTTTCTCTATGGTATTCCATACGGTATTAATGCGACTTACATGACAGAAAGCTTCTCCACCAAAGTACGTGGAACAGCAGTAGGTGGTGCATATAACGTGGGCCGACTGGGTGCAGTGTTTGCACCTCTTACGATTGGCTATTTTGCTCAAGGAGGCTCGATTGGTACCGGCTTACTGATTATGGGCATTGCCTATTTTCTTTGTGGCCTGATACCCGCTTTCTTTATTAAAGACCGCTTATTTGATCCGCAAAAGGCAGATTAATCTGCACTCGTAATATAGATAGAACATGCTAGGAAGCAATATGATGAATAAAATCACGCAGGATATCGAGACGGTACTTAAGCAAATTCCTGATGGTGCACACATTATGACCAGTGGTTTTGGCCTGGCAGGTCAGCCGGTAGAATTAATCGAAGCATTAATTGACTTTGGTCCTAGAGACTTAACCATTATTAACAACAATGCAGCTTCTGGAGATCGTGGTCTAACCAATCTGCTGTTGTCTGGACTGGTTAAAAAAATGATCTGTTCATTTCCACGGGCCAATAACTCAACCGTATTTGAAGACCTGTACAAGGCAGGAAAAGTTGAGCTGGAACTGGTGCCACAGGGTAATCTGGCCTGTCGTATTCAGGCAGCCGGTGCTGGCTTAGGGGCTGTTTTTACTCCAACCGGTTTTGGCACCAAAATAGCTGAGGGTAAAGAAACCCGTAATATCAATGGAAAAGATTATGTGCTGGAATATCCGATTCATGCAGATTATGCCTTTGTGTATGCCAATCAGGCAGACCGTTGGGGCAACTTAACCTACCGTAAGGCAGCACGGAATTTTGGTCCAATCATGGCCAAAGCAGCAAAAACCACCATTGCACAAGTCCATCAAGTTGTGGAACTGGGGGAGCTTGATCCAGAGATCATCGTAACGCCAGGGATTTTTGTACAGCATGTGGTCAAGGTTGGAGATATTAAATAATGAATATTCAAAAACGTAGTCGTGAACAGATTGTAGCTAAAGTTGCACAAGACATTCCAACCGGCTCTTTTGTAAATTTGGGTATTGGTTTACCGACACGCGTAGCAGGTTATTTAAAACCTGAACAAGGAGTAATTCTACACTCGGAAAATGGCGTTTTAGGTTTTGCTGCATTGAGTGATCCTGAACAGGCAGATGATGATCTGATTAACGCCGGCAAAGAACTCGTAAGCATGTTGCAAGGTGGCAGTTTTATGAATTCTGCCGACTCTTTCGATATCATGCGAGGCGGGCATCTGGATATCTGTATCATGGGGGCTTTTCAGGTCGCTATTAATGGTGATCTGGCGAACTGGCATACCGGTAATGCTGATGCTGTACCTGCTGTAGGCGGTGCGATGGATCTGGCAGTGGGTGCTCGCTGTGTCTATGTTTGCATGGAACATGTGACCAAAAACGGTGAGGCAAAAATTGTTGAAGAACTGACTTATCCTCTAACAGGTAAACATTGTGTCAACCGTATTTATACTGATTTGTGTGTGATTGAATTAAAAGACCGACAAGCTCAGGTTATTGAAATAGTGGATGGCTTAAGCTTTGAAGAATTACAACAGCAGACAGGCTGTAAATTAGTGGACAGTCGTCAACAAGCAGCCTAAAAATAAGTCCGCAATATTCTGATTAAGTAAAAGTATAGTTTTAGATCACAGCTTCGGCTGTGATTTTTAAATTTTAGAATTATTATCAAATACACGTAATATTGACCATATTTCCGTATTTTAAAGATATAAATACAAACTTTTGCTAATGATTATTTTAATAATAAGTCTAAAATGTTAACAAGCTAAGGAAGGTGATAGTCTGAATGAATAATAATTGTGATGATCAAGAACTTTTTCATATTTTTAATCTGATTGGTCGCCATACTGAACTTAAGCCTATCCTCGATGTCATTAGCCAGTGGCTTGAATCGCGCATTCCAGATGCGCTTGTCACCATTATGCTCTATCAGGATGACACCCAAACTTTAAATGTTATAAGTGGCAAACAGCACTTTTCAAAAGAGTACTGTAATGCTATTCAAGATTTGAAAATTGGGCCAAATCAAGGATCGTGTGGCGTAGCTGCTTTCTTACGTCAGTTGGTCATTAGTCCGAATTTAATGAAAGACCCAAACTGGCAGCCTTACCGTGCTTTGGTAAACGCAGAAAAATTGTCTAGCTGCTGGTCTATGCCGATTATTAATGCTTCAGATATTCTGTACGGAACGTTTGCCACCTATTATCGAACACCAAAAATACCGACTGAACCTCATATTCAGCTTTTACAGCAAGCGGCAAAATTAGTTGCTCTGGCAATTGAGCTTGATCAGGAACGTCAAAAAAGACATGAGCTTAATGAAAAATACAGCTCATTTTATACCTATCATCCAGATATTATTTTTGAACTTGACCTGCAGGGACATGTGCTTAATACCAATATTGCTTGCGAAGAAATTACAGGTTTTTCTAAAGCGCAAATTCATGGTCAGCACTATTGTGCCTTCATACCGCCCGAATTCCATGAACTTGCTAACGTTTCATTTTCAGAAGCGGCGCAAGGTAAATCTCAACATTATGAACTTCCAATTTATAATGTTGCAGGCGATATCTTATGGCTGGATCTGACCAATTTACCGATTATTCAAAATCAGAAAGTCACCGGTATTATTGGCATTGCCCGAGATATTACTGTATCGCGTGAAAACAAGGAGTCTCTACGCTTATTAAAACGTGGAGTAGAGGCCAGTCCGAATAGTCTTTTTATTACCGATGTTTCTGAAGAAAGACTAATGGTGTATGTGAATCCAGCTTTTCTAAAGCTCACTGGTTATACAGCAGCAGAAGTATTAGGACAAAGCTGTTTTTTCTTACAGGGTCCAGATACTGATCCGGATCAGATTGCATTACTCAAGCAAGCGGTCAAAGAACAAAAAGAAATTCAGGTGACTATAAAAAGTTACTGTAAAGATGGCAGCTGGTTCTGGAATCGTTTAACCATAGGTCCTATTTTTGACCAGACAGGAACCTGCACCCATTTTTTGGGGATTCAGGAAGATATTACCCAGCAACGTATTCACGAAGAATATATTCAGCATCAGCATACCCATGACCATTTAACCGGTTTACCGAACCAGTATGCATTCAAACAGATTCTGGAAAATATTTTTGAAGCACAGCACGAGAGCTCACAACCTTTAGTCTTGCTGTATATAGATCTGGATGATTTTAAAAATATCAATGACAGCTTAGGTCATCTGGTGGGTGACCAGATTCTCAAAATTGTAGGCGAGCGGCTGCAAAAATTTGTTCAAGGCAATAATGTGCTATGCCGCTTCGCTGAAGATGAATTTATTTTGCTGCTCTCAGGGACAGATGAGCATACTGAAGTCGAGGCGATCGCCGGAGAAATTCTTGATCTTCTTTCCATGCTGTTTATTGTTGATCAGTACAAAATACATTTAAGTGCCAGTATTGGTATTGTGGCAGATGACAGTTCAATTCATCATTCTTCTGAATTGATTTATCAGTCTGTTTTGGCGATGCAGGAAGCCAAAAGACAAGGTCGTAATATGTGGCAGTGGTATGAAAAAACCAGAATGCAGCCTGTCGCAGAAATAGACTATACGAATCTGCGTCTGGAACTCATGGAAGCGATCAATCAGGAAAATTTTGACCTGTTCTATCAGCCGCTGATTCATCCTGAAACTGGACTGGTGACAGGCGTAGAAGCTTTAATCCGTTGGTGCCATCCACAGCAGGGTTATATTTCCCCAGCGATTTTTATTCCGCTGGCAGAAAGAACCGGGCAAATTATTAGCGTAGGTCAATGGGTATTGGAAAAGGCCTGTTTAGATATTGCCGAGTGGAACAAGATACACAATAGCCAGATCACGGTATCGGTGAATATTTCTCCTTTGCAATTCCGTAGAGCAGGCTTTTTGCAGGTGCTTGAACATGCACTTGAACTCAGTCAATTACCGCCGGAATTACTTAAAATTGAAATTACGGAAGGTGTCATCATTAATGGTGCAGATCGAACGATAGAAATTTTGAAAGCAGTACGTGCTTTAGGTGTACAGGTTGCCATTGATGATTTTGGTACAGGTTATTCGAGTCTCAGTTATCTGCGTCGCTTGCCGATTAATCAAATCAAGTTAGACCGTAGTTTTATTGAAGAGCTGACCCTCGATGGTCAGGATGCTGCAATTGTGCAATCCATTATTCATCTAGCCCATCAGCTGGATTTGGAAGTTGTCGCGGAAGGCGTGGAAACCTTAAGCCAGGCCAGCTTGCTCTACCAACAGGGCTGTGATCTGCTGCAAGGCTTCTTTTATGCAAAACCTGCACCTTTAACTGAATTGAAACTTATTTATCTCGCAATGGAAAATAGTAAATTGAATTAACTCTAAAAAGTTAAGATATCAATATTTTCAACCGCTCTTCAGATAGAAAGACAATGATAAACAGACCTCAAGAATTTTCCTATTTTATGAGCGTATCATCTCTATAATTTATACTCAGTATAGAAAGTGGAATAAAAAATAGATTTTTAACCCACCAAAGGTTTTTAACAGTATCTAAGGCTCAGGCTGAATATTGGCTAAATTTCTTTCTTGGTTTAAATCATAATAGTTAATCACAAAGATCAATAGGGCAAAAATAAAACCTAAAATGACGCAGGCAGACCAGCCATAGCTTTTCCATAAATGCAGCGATAAAAATGCACCCAGACCGGCACCAGAAAAATAACAGGTCATATAGATGGCATTAATCCGCGAGCGAGCCTGCATTGAAATTCGATAGACCAGATTCTGGTTCAGGACATGCAAACAGGAAATTCCGAAATAAGCCAGAATCAAGCCCAGGATATAAATCCATAAATAATTTTGGGCAAAGAATAAGGGAATCCAGGCCAGAATCAGTCCACATGTGGCTAGGTGCGCAATCCATTTTTCCCGATGCCTGCCAATCATTTTACCGGTCCACTGAGAGGACCAGATGCCGACCACTCCCACAATGCCCATGAGGCCAATCTGGAAATCGTTAAAATGATAAGGTGCTTCAGCTAGAATGAACGTCATGGTAGTAAAGATAATACTCAGCATGCCAAAGCCCAAACCTCCGATCATACTCCGCCGGATCAGCATGGGTTCTGTTCGGGCAAAGGTAAATAGTGAGCGATAAATTTGCAATATATTCATCTGCAACTGGCTCTTAGCACTCGGTAACTGGAACCACATGGCCAGACTCAGCAGAAGAATTGCACAACCACTAAATAGGTATACCGCATGCCAGGACCATAAAGTAGAAATTAGTCCGGCCACGGTACGGGCAAACAGAATACCAACCAGAACACCACTCATGAGCAGGCCAACGACTTCGGCACTTTTATCACGTTGCGACAGGCTGGCGGCAAAAGGAATCAGAATCTGGGTGGTGATCGAACAAAAAGAGGCGAGCAGGGTAAAGCCATACAACATATGCAGATTGGTACTGGCTGAAAGCCCAATAAGCGCCAGTCCGGTACAGAACATCAAACAGCAGATGTACAGCCGTTTTTCAAACAAATCCCCCAAGGGGACAAACAAAAATAACCCGGTGGCATAGCCAATCTGGGTCAGCACTACAGTCCAACCAGACTGAGCTACACTAATTTGCAGATCCTCTGCAATAGAATAAATCAAAGGCTGGTTAAAATAATTACAACCTGCGCAGAGTGCACAGGTCATTGCCATCATGAACATGAAACGGCGTGAAATTTGCCCTTGGGCTGACATCCTTGTCTCCTGAGGCTTTAAAAACTATAGTTGGCAGAGAGGTTGATACGCGAAATATCTGCTTCCTTGTTGTCAAAGGTTTCACGCTTGCCATGATGATATTCTGCACCCAGATTAATCTTTGGCACAGGAGAGTAGATCACGTTGGCCACATAGTCGGTTAAGCGCTTATTGGTTTCAGGATTCGCGCGTGCATAGTCGCTGGAATCATCAAAATCAACAACGCTAGCATTGATGCTACTACGTAGTTTCGGCGTGAATTTATGCGTGAAGCCAATATTTATACTATTGAACTCATTCAGTAAAAGTTCATTATTGGCTGCATTAACCGAATAATCTCCACCCCAGGCAGCGCCATCAGTTGTTGATCCTTGAGTCAAGAAAGCTGCAATACGCTGATCACCGACCATATGAAAATAGTTACCTTGAATCGAGTTTTTATCATCTAAACGGTAACGTCCACCAAGACCTACACCCCAACCGACTTTTTCAATATCACCTGTATCTGTTTGCGCTTGCTTTTGATTGACAAAGCCTTGAGCTAATAAATGAAGAGGGCCTGATTGATGAACATATTTAGTGGTTAATGCAGGAAAAGCAGAAGAACGATCGCCACCAGCCATATATTCCAGACCGACATTCCAGGTATTTTCTGGATCAAGTTTAAAAGCATAGCTCACCTGAGGTGTACGTAAGACTGATCCACCCAAGAACAAGCTGTAATCGACAGCTTCAGTGCTAATCTCTGGTGTTGACATCAATGACCAGGCCTGACCAAACGTCCAGTTATAGTATTTTAAGTGTGCATGACGGATACGTAATCCACCATCGCCTTTACCATTGTTGGTCCAGAAGTCGGCTTCTAAACGAGCAGAAACATTCGGATTGCCTCCTAGATCTTTGGCCAGGAAACCAATCCGGCTGGCAGCCGCAGTAAAATCGGAACGTACAGAATCCGGTTCAGTAAAAGGTACTTTATTAATCTGGTTAATGGTACGGCCACGGGCTTCAGTAGTACTTTTGAAATCGACTGCACCATCAAAGCGGATCAAGCCATAAACATCGACATTATCTACCATTGAACTCAGCGTTTTAGAGTCTTGCGCTTTGGCTTGTTCCTGCTGGTTCTTTAATGCAAGTTGCGCGGCTTTTTGTTGTTCTAGTTCTGCCTGGATTTGCTTTAACTGTGACTCAAGAAATTGCATACGGTCTTCAGAAGCTTCTGCTGAAAATGCCTGTGCTGAAGCAATACCACATAATGTCGCTAAAACTAATTTTTTCATTTCTTAATCCCTAAAGAAATTTTTAATCCTGAATGAAAGGAGACCTTTCTATACTGACGTGTTGTAAATATTTGAAGTGAGGAAGGCAGCGATTTGACCTGCCTTCCGAAGTAGGGTTTATTCTGCTTTTTGCGGATCGTATAAACGGTCTTTAATAAACAGGGCAGGAATCAAACCGCATAGGAAATATGCTGCACCCATTACCAACAGACCTGTACCGATCGAACCATGCATCGCCAGATAACCAATCGTAATTGGCGCAAAGATTGCACCGATACGACCAATATTGAATGCACCGCCCACCGCTGTACCACGAACACCAGTCGGGAAACTTTCGGTTAGATAGGTTGCATTGATGGCATATGGAATACCGTACAGGAAGCCGAAGATTAGCATCAGTACGCCAATGTTATCGGCATTATGCATATACACCACGACAGGGATAAATAGCGCTGTTCCCATGGTGCCGAAAGCAAACACAATACGGCGACCAATTTTATCAGCAACATAACCTGCAATGATTTTGGCAAAAATCATGGTGATGAATGTACCCACCATATACAGTGCCATTTCTTTAAACTTAATGCCTAATTCAGCTTCAAGATAACTTGGCAACCAGTTACTTACACCGAAGTAACCAAATAACAGGAAACCGGAGCTGAAAGACCACAAGATGAACATCTTGCCATGAGTTTTATCTTTAAGAATGGTGATGTATGGATTACCTTTTTTGGTATCGTTATCCACAATCTGACCAGTTCTTTTCATTTCACGGACACGTTTCCATGATTCTGGCTCTGGCACCATAAAGTGCATCAGGATACCCAAAGCTAATGGAGCAATTGTGATCCAGTACAGCATACGCCAGCCGAACTCAGGAATAATCCAGCCTGAAATCATGGTAATCACCAATGAACCTAAAGTGAAACCAGTCATCAATGTTGCCAGTACAGTAGTACGGTATTTGGTCGGTACGTATTCTGACATCAGGGTATTACAGGCAATATATAAACAGCCTAAACCCAAGCAAGAAAGAGTACGTAAAATTGCAAATTCAGTATAAGACTGAGCAAAACCTGAGTAGGCTGACAAGATCGAGAAGGCGATGGTGGCCAGTACAATGACGCGGACACGTCCAAATTTGTCGCATGCCCATCCACCAATAAAACCTCCTATCCCCATACCCAAAAGAGAATAACTTCCTAAAGCACCAGCCTGTACAGAAGTTAGTCCCCATTCAGCTTTCAGACTGGTCAGGCTGAAAGCCAGAATCCCGATATCTGCACCGTCACAGAGCAAAATCAGAAAAGCAAAGACAAAAGCCGTCATCCATAGACGTTTTGGCGCCTGTTTGATGGTATCCGTGGAGGAGACATCGGTTTTATTGTCTCCTGTTACGATGGTATCGCTTGTCATTCTTATATCCTCTATATATTAAAAGTAGCATTTCCTCTGCTACCGCTAAATCCATTTTTCTTCCTCACGGAAACATAGTTTTCCTGATTTAACAGACTTGCTCCTGAACGCTACAGCCGCTGTATTTATTATCAGGCTACATTCGATTTTTCACTTTATTACGCTAAATCAAAATCATCTCATTGCTGGAAAATTTGATTTCGTAAATTAATTTTAAGTTCTGCCTTATGGTGATTATTCATTTAAATGGATAATCAGATTGCATTTAAAATATTTAATTCCGTATTGCGAAATCAATTAATCACAAAATAACCATCTAAACAAGAGTTTTTACTCTATTTTTAGTAAAAAATAACTTTTTTGAATTCTGGAGTTAAAAATCCTTGATTTATAGCTTGAGAAACCTTAGTTTTATATAAAATAAAATTTCGCTATACAAAATAAATGGAGATTTTAATGGAACAGGTCGTTCAAGTAGAACAAGTTTCAGCACATGTAGCGATGGTTAAAATTCATCGACCAGAAGCGAAAAATGCCCTGAATACAGAAGTTCGCCAGAAACTTGCGGCGGCATTTTTGCAACTGAATGACGATGAAAATGTACGTGCCATTATTCTTACCGGTGGTGAAACAGATTTCGCAGCAGGTGCCGATCTTAAAGAACTGGCCAATGCAGAAACCATTCAAATGATGCAGCGCCGGACTGAACGTTACTGGCAGGCGATTGCACAGTGTTCAAAACCGGTGATTGCAGCTGTAAACGGTTATGCACTTGGTGGTGGCTGTGAACTGGCGATGCATGCAGATATTATTATTGCCGGGAAAAGCGCCCAGTTTGGTCAGCCTGAAGTGAAAGTGGGTGTTATGCCGGGTGCTGGTGGTACCCAGCGTTTATTCCGTGCAGTTGGCAAATTTCATGCCATGCGCATGATCATGACCGGTTGTCTGGTACCTGCGCCTGAAGCCTATCAAATTGGTCTGGTGTCCCAGGTGACTGAAGACAGTGAAACCCTTGCAACAGCAATCAAGATGGCTGAAGGCCTAGCGAAAATGCCGCCAATTGCTCTAGAGCAAATCAAGGAAGTGGCTTTACTGGCGGAAGATGTGCCGCTCAATGCTGGACTTACCCTGGAACGTAAGTCTTTCCAGATGCTGTTTTCTTCAGAAGATCAAAAAGAAGGTATGCAGGCCTTTATCGAAAAACGTAAACCAAATTATCAGGGACGATAAGCATGAGTATTCGGATTCAGAAAATCGGCATTATTGGTGTAGGCACGATGGGTGCAGGTATTGCCCAGATCGCGATTCAGTCTGGTCATGATGTGGTACTGTTTGATGCCAAAGAAGGGGCAGCCGAACAGGCACAGGACAAACTGGCCAAAACATTAAATACCTTGGCAGATAAAGGAAAATTCAGCCATGAAAAAGCCGCTGAAGATATTGCTCATCTATCGACTGCGCAGCAGCTAGAAGACCTGAAAGATTGTGACTTGATTGTTGAAGCGATTATTGAAAATCTGGAAATCAAGCAAAAACTGATGCAGCAACTGGAAGGAATTATAAAACCAGAAGCGATTCTGGCATCCAATACATCTTCATTGTCGATCAGTGCAATCGCTGCCAACTGTAAGCAGCCAGAACGTGTTGCCGGTTATCACTTCTTTAATCCGGTCCCACTCATGAAAGTGGTCGAAGTGATTGAAGGCTTTAATACCCGTGCTGACATTATTGAAGCATTAACCCAGCTCTCTATAAAAATGGGGCATCGTCCGGTCAAAGCTAAAGATACGCCAGGGTTTATCATTAACCATGCCGGCCGTGCCTTTGGTAGCGAAGCCTACGCAATTCTGAATGAAAATGTTACACCATTTTATGATATTGACAGGATCTACCGTGACGGAATCGGTTTCAAAATGGGGCCGTTTGAATTAGGTGATCTGACCGGTATGGATGTCTCGCACCCGGTGAGTGAGTCGATTTATCACCAGTATTATGAAGAAGCACGTTACCGTCCAAGCGTGATTACCCGTCAGCGTTTTATTGCCAAGCAGTTAGGTCGTAAAACCGGTAAAGGTTTTTATGATTACACATCGGGTAGCAAAGAAGGTGATGTTGCTCCAGCATTAGTTGAAAAGTTAAGTCAATATCCATCAGTCTGGCTAGGCACCGAATATGACGAAGACCGTCAGGCACTTGAGCAATATCTGCAACAGTTCAACATTCAGATTGAGCAAACTGAGATACCTTCAGTAGAGGCTTTAATCCTGATTGCCACTTATGGTGAAGATGCAACATCAGCCGCTGTCCGTTATCAGGTGGCACCTCAGCAAGTGGTGTGTATCGATCTGCTATATAGTCTAAACAAACACCGTACCTTGATGCCAACTTTTATCACCCAACCTGAGCTGGTAAAAGCAGCCCAATCGATTTTCAATCTGGATGGTGTGACCGCCAGCGTAATTCAGGAAAGCGTAGGCTTTGTGGCTCAACGTGCTTTGGCAATGATTGTGAATCTCGGCTGTGATATTGCCCAGCAAGGCATTGCAACGGTAGAAGATATCAACATCGCGGTGAAATTAGGCCTTGGCTATCCATATGGTCCAATTGAATGGGGGGATGTGCTGGGAGCTGAAAAAATTCTAAAAATTCTGGATCGTATGACTGCGATTACCCGTGACCAGCGTTACCGTCCAAGTCCTTGGTTGCGTCGCCGCGTTCAGCTTGGTCTACCACTTGTTCATACAACACATTAATTAGAAAGTTAAAGGAATAACACTCATGTTAAATGCATATATTTATGATGGTTTACGTTCGCCAATCGGTCGCCATGCAGGCAGTCTGGCAAGCGTACGTCCAGATGATCTGGCAGCAACAGTCATTAAAAACCTGCTGGAAAAAACCGGTATCCCGGCAGCAGATGTAGAAGATGTAATCTTTGGTAGCACCAACCAGGCCGGTGAAGACAGCCGTAATGTGGCACGTTTTGCAGCATTGTTAGCAGGTATGCCGGTAACAGTTCCAGGTCAGACGGTAAACCGCTTATGTGCATCAGGTCTCGGTGCTGTGATTGATTCGGCACGTGCCATTACTGCAGGTGAAGGCGAGTTGTACATTGCCGGTGGCGTAGAAAGTATGACCCGCGCGCCTTTTGTGATGGGCAAAGCAGAAAGTGCTTATTCACGTGATGCCAAAATTTATGACACCACGATTGGTACCCGTTTCCCGAACCGTAAATTTACGGATCAGTTTGGCGCGCACAGTATGCCTGAAACAGGTGATAACGTGGCTGAAGAATTTGGTATTAGCCGTGAACAGGCTGATACCTTTGCTGCTGCATCACAGGCAAAATATCAGGTAGCGAAAGAATCAGGTTTCTTTGAAGGTGAAATTACCCCGATTGAAGTTTCTCAAGGACGCAAATTGCCGCCTAAACAAATTACTGAGGATGAGCATCCACGTGCATCTTCAACATTTGAAGCTTTATCCAAGTTAAAACCGCTATTTGAAGGTGGTGTAGTAACAGCAGGTAATGCATCAGGAATCAATGACGGCGCTGCAGCACTGATTATCGGCAGTGAAAAAGTGCAGGAACAGTATGGCTTAAAACCTTTAGCTCGTATTCTGTCTTCTGCAGCCGCTGGCATTGAGCCACGCATCATGGGAGCAGGCCCAATTGAAGCGATTAAAAAGGCAGTACAGCGTGCGGGTTTGACGCTAGACGATATGGATATCATCGAGATTAATGAAGCCTTTGCCAGTCAGGTATTATCTTGCCTGAAAGGTCTGGATGTCGCTTTGGATGATCCGCGTGTTAATCCAAATGGTGGTGCGATTGCCATTGGTCATCCACTGGGCTGTTCGGGTGCGCGTTTGGCTTTAACCGTTGCACGTCAGTTACAGCGTACCGGTAAAAAATATGCCGTGATCAGTCTGTGTATCGGTCTGGGTCAAGGCCTGGCGATGGTGATTGAAAACCCTGAAGCTGCATAACAGCTTAAGTAATCGCCTTAATGCCATGTATTTATCAGATGCATGGCATTTTTTATTGGGATTTTTTCAAAATAAAAAAATCCCTGCACATACAGGGATTGATTACATCAGTGTAATGATTACTTACGACCAGTGACTAATAATGTTGCCGACCCAAAGGCATAAACTTTACCTTCTTTATCGATAATTCTGCCTTCTGAGGTCAGTACATTGCGTCCAATCCGGATAACTTCACCAATAGCGGTATAGGTTTCGCCGCTTTTCATCGCTTTCAGCATTTTTACATTCAGGTCGATGGTCGAAAAACTGACACCTGCATCTACTGTCGTGTGTACGGCAGCGCCAGTGGCACTATCTAGAACCGTTGCACAAAAGCCGCCATGAATACCACCCTGTAAATTGTAATGGCGCTGATCAGGACGCACTTCATATTCCACATAGTTTTCGCGCACTAAGGTCAGACGCATGGGAATAATTTCACTCATGGCTGAACTGGGAATTTCCCCATTCTTAATTGCGGTGAGATATTCAAGTCCGTTTAATTGTGATGTGGGCATATCCACTCCTTGTAACGATTTATTTCGCTTTATGAAATAATATTCTGTTTTTCTAGAATTATGATATAACAGATAGTGATCGAAATGCTATATTTTTCCAGGATGGAATGATGACAATAAAAAATCTCGTCACAGATGCTGAATGGCAGGCACGTTGTGAACTCGCAGCGCTTTATCGCATTATTGCGCATTACCGGATGACGGACCTGATCGATACTCACATCAGTTTAAGAGTCCCTGATCAGCCTGACTGTTTTCTGATTAATCAGTATGGTGTCGCTTTTGAAAAAATGTGTGCTTCAACGCTGGTCAAGATTAATCATGAAGGGCAGTTCGTAGAAAGCTATGAACAGGACAAGCCGGTGAATATGGCTGGCTTCGTCATCCACTCCGCAATTCATGAAGCACATGCTCATCTGAACTGTGTTATTCATACGCATACCGCAGATGGCATAGCAGTTTCTGCACAGAAACACGGACTTCTGCCCATTTCCCAGCACGCCATGAAGTTTTATCAGCAGGTGGCCTATCACGAATATGAAGGCGTGGCACTTTCAACAGATGAACAAGAATGCCTGATTCAGGACCTGGGCGGCCATCGCGCCATGATTTTACGCAATCACGGACTTTTAACGGCTGGCGAAACGATTGCACGGGCTTTTCATGAAATCTATTTTCTGGAGCGTGCCTGTCAGGCGCAGGTCAAGGCCTTAAGTGGCGGTGCCGAACTGCATTATCCAGCAGAAGAAGTCCGAATTAAAACCGCCAAGCAGTTCGCCAGTCCTTTAGTTGAACCGATTTTACAGCGTGCCTGGCAGGCTGCGTTATCCTTGATTGAGCATCAATATACGGAGTATGCATCATGATTGTAATATCCAGTACTGTGCCGAATATTGAAGCCATTCTGGTGAAGTCTTTTCAGAAATATGCGCCTGAGGGTAGTTTTTGTACACTGGACAGCCCGGAAGCTGAACAGGCGACCACAGCAGCTTCGTGGTTTCCAGATCTGGAAAAACTCTGGCAACTTCCAGAACTTGGTCTAATTCATTCGATTGCTGCAGGAGTCGAACATTTAAATTTAAACGAGATTAGAGCTGACCAGTCAGTCTGCCGGGTACTGGATCCACATCATCAAAAGGGCATGTTTGATTATCTGCTTTGGGGTGTGCTGTATTTTCAGCGTTATTTTGACCGCATGATCCAGCAGCAAAAGCAGCAGTTATGGAAACAGTATCGTCAAAGTTATAGTCATCATATCCAGATCGGGATTATGGGCCTTGGCCATATGGGCGGTTATGTGGCAAAACGTTTTGCCGACATGGGCTATCAGGTGTCTGGATGGTCCAATTCCCCAAAAGAGATTGCTCAGGTCAAAAGCTATGTAGGCCAAGAACAGCTTTCCGAGTTCCTGGCCCACAGCCAGATATTGATTAATCTGCTGCCACTCACTGAAGAAAACACCGGTATTCTTTCTGCTGAATTATTTCAACAGTTACCTGAACACGCTGCTCTTATTCAGGTGGGTCGTGGGCAGCATTTAATCGAGCAGGATCTACTCAATGCACTGGATTCAGGTCATCTCCGTGGCGCAATTGTCGACGTATTTGAACAGGAGCCATTAGCTGCTGAACATCCATTCTGGCAGCATGAAAAGATCGTTGTTACACCACATGTTGCCTCACATGCACCCATGTCTGTGGTGGTGGAACAGATTCTAGAAAATGACCGACGTTTAAATCTCGGGCTGGATTTATGCCATCAGGTAGATGTTAATAAAGGCTATTAATTGTAGGGATACCGGAAAAATAAGGAAATTGATGATGTGGAAAACGATTCAAACTCAGGTTCAGCAAGGCGTCGCAACCTTAAGCTTTAACCGCGCGGATTCACTCAACAGTTTTAACCAGCAAATGCATGAGGAAGTGCAACAGGTGCTGAAAAACTGGAATACAGATCCGAATATTCGGGTAATTGTGATTCGCGGTAATGGCCGGGCATTTTCAGCCGGACAGGATTTAAAAGAACGTGCTGGACAGCTCGGCAATGTGCCTTTGCCACCGCAAGGCTCGCTGGCCAAATACTATAATCCCTTGATTAATCTGATCCGCCAGAGCCCCAAACCGGTAATCGCAGCAGTGAATGGTGTGGCTGCTGGTGCAGGTGCCAATATCGCGCTGGCCTGTGATCTGGTCATTGCCAAGGAAAGTGCCCGATTTATTCAGGCCTTTTCTAAAATTGGCTTGATTCCTGATGCCGGTGGCACCTGGATGTTGCCACGTTTAATCGGTTATGCACGTGCCATGGCACTTACTTTTCTGGGGGAACCGGTGCATGCCAAAGAGGCCGCCGAAATGGGCATGATCTGGAAAATGCTTCCAGATACAGAATTTGATGCTTATATCGACGACATTGCACAGCGATTATCTCAACAGCCGACTTATGCGCTGGCTTTAACCAAACAGGCCTTGCAACGCAGTGCTGAAAATAACATAGACCAGCAACTGGAGCTGGAACAAAACCTGCAATATCTGGCTCTGAGCAGTCAGGACTATAAAGAAGGTGTCCAGGCTTTTGTCGAAAAACGCCCTGCACAATTTACCGGATGCTAAGGAGAGCATTTATGAAAATTAAGACCCGTATTACCGAGCTTTTAGGCATTCGCTATCCAATTATTCAGGGCGGCATGATGTGGGTCGGTACCGCAGAAATGGCCAGTGCCGTATCTAATGCAGGTGGCTTGGGAACATTAACGGCATTGACTCAACCGACGCCTGAAGTCCTGGTCAAGGAAATTGCACGCTGCCGAGAAATGACCGATCAGCCTTTTGCGGTCAATCTGACTTTATTGCCCGCTGTGAATCCGCCGCCGTATGCCGAATATCGACAGGCTATTATTGAAAGTGGTATCAAGATCGTAGAAACGGCAGGCAACAAGCCTCATGAACATATTGAGGCGTTTAAGCAACATGGCATTATTGTCATTCATAAATGTACTTCCGTTCGTCATGCGCTTTCAGCACAAAGAATTGGTGCGGATATCATCTCGATTGATGGTTTTGAATGTGCGGGCCATCCGGGTGAAGATGATATTCCTGGCCTGATTTTAATTCCTGCCGCTGCTGATCAGCTCACTGTGCCGATTGTGGCCAGTGGCGGTTTTGCTGATGGCCGTGGTCTGGTCGCAGCTTTGGCTTTAGGTGCTGAAGGCATCAATATGGGTACTCGCTTTTGTGCCACTCAGGAAGCGCCGATCCATCCAAACATCAAACAGTTCTATGTCGATAATGATGAAAGGGCGACGCATCTGCTATATCGACAGTTCAGGAATACTGCCCGTGTTGCCAAAAATGCGGTATCTGATCTAGTGGTTAAAATGAGTGAAGATCCAAATCTGGAGTTTGAACAGATTCGGCCTTATGTCAGCGGTTTAAAAGGCAAGCTCGCTTTAGAAAATGGCGATATTGATGCTGGTGTACTGACTGCAGGTCAAGTGATGGGATTGATTCATGACATTCCGACTTGTCAGGCGCTGATCGAAAATATCATGCAGGAGGCAGAGCAGATCGTTCATCAGCGTTTAGCTCAATTTTTTCCACGTTAATTAACTTTAGTGCAGTCGCTGAATAGGAAAGCCATTCCACCATGAATGGCTTTTTTTCATTCTATATATTTTTTATTTTTAAATGGGAAATTTCATCGAATGACTAGATTTTATTCTTTAAATTATATTATAGTGGATTTAAAACATAATTTCGTATTATGAAATTAATTGTCATAAATATACAAATTAGAACTCATACAAGGGAATTACGATGAGAAATTATATTGCGCCATTAAAAGACATGAAGTTTGTCCTGAAAGACCTGTTAAACGTTGAACAGAAATATCAGGGCTATGCAAAATTCGCAGACAAGGTTTCTATGGATATTATGCAGCAATATCTGGAAGTTGCTGCGGACTTTTGCCAAAACGAACTTCTACCGATTAATGCGACAGGCGACCAGCAGGGTTGCCGTTTGCAGGATGGCATCGTAACTACCCCGGATGGGTTTAAAGCAGCTTATGACAAATATGTAGAACTCGGCTTTACCTCTTTAACCGGTGATGAACAATATGGCGGTCAGGGCTTCCCAACTTTATACCGGATTGCTATTTCTGAAATTATTACTGCAACCAACTGGTCTTGGGGCATGTACCCAGGCCTGTCCCATGGTGCCATGCGTACTTTAGAGCACCACGGTAGCGATGAACAGAAACAGAAGTTTCTGGTACCTTTAATTGCAGGCCGCTGGACTGGAACCATGTGCTTGACTGAATCTCATGCCGGTTCTGACCTAGGTTTAATCCGTACCAAAGCAGTGCCAAATGAAGACGGCAGCTATAGCATCAGTGGCGAGAAAATCTTTATCTCAGCCGGTGAACATGATCTGGCTGAAAATATCGTGCATATCGTATTGGCACGTTTGCCAGATGCACCTGCGGGAACCAAAGGTATTTCGCTGTTTATTGTGCCGAAATACAATCTGGATGAAGCTGGTAATGTGGCTTCCCGTAATGGCGTGGTATGTAGCGCTCTTGAACACAAGATGGGCATTCACGGTAACGCGACCTGTGTGCTGAATTTTGATAATGCCAAAGGTTTCCTGATTGGGCCTGAAAATCGCGGCCTAAACTGCATGTTTACCTTTATGAACTCGGCACGTATCGGTACAGCCATTCAAGGCTTGGCAGCAGCAGAGTCTTCTTACCAGGGGGCATTGGCTTATGCCCAAGACCGTCTGGCGATGCGTTCACTTGAAGGTGCGAAAGCGCCAGGCCAACCTGCAGATCCGATTATCGTGCATCCGGCAGTACGTAACATGCTGCTGACTCAAAAGGTGTTTGCAGAAGGTTCACGTGCACTTGCATATTATCTGGCGACCTATGCCGATATTGCTGAAGCCACTGACAGCCCGGAAGAAAAGAAAGCAGCTGAAGACCGTCTAGCATTATTAACCCCTATTGCCAAAGCATTAATGACCGAAACCGGCATAGAAGCGGCTAAACATGGTATGCAGATTTTCGGTGGTCACGGTTATATTGCTGAACATGGCATGGAACAGATTGCCCGTGATGCACGTATTGCCAGCCTCTATGAAGGAACTACTGAAATTCAGTCCATTGACTTGCTGGCGCGTAAAGTGCTGGGCTCAAAATTGGGTTTGCTGACCGCATTAACCGATGAAATTCAGGGCTTTGTAAAAGAGCATCAGCAACATGTCCAGTTCAGCCAGCAAGTTGCACAAGTCAGCCAGTTGACTGAACAATGGCTGAAATTAACCAGAACCATTCAGGAGCAGGCTCAACAGTCTGCCAATGAAATTGGGGCAGCATCAGTTGACTACCTATATTTCTCTGGTTATGTCGTGTCCGCTTATTTGTGGCTGAAAATGGCAATTACTGCGCAGCAGAAAATTGAAGAAGGCAATACTGATCCGTTCTATGCAGCCAAGATCAAAACTGCACAATTCTTCTTTGCGCGTATTTTGCCAAGAACTTCAACCCACTTTGCCAATATTCAGGCGGGCGGTGAAAGCCTGTTTTTACTTGAACCTGAAGAGTTCAAATTCGATTAAACCTTTTGACCCACGATACTCGTGTCGTGGGTCTTTTTTAATAATTTTTGCATCCTCACCCAATTCAAATATTGAGATTTATTCTCGGATATTGAATAAACCATAAAACAACAAGATCAGGAGTCTATATGGATTTAGACATGATTACTCGACAGTGTCCTTATGCTGATCTGCAGCTTAATTTTCATGAAGTCGGACAGCGTTCTGCATTTCCGACTATTATTTTGATTCATGGCACCGGTGGAAATACCGACAAGCATTTCAGCTATATTTTTCCGATGCTGGGTATTCATCAGCGGGTTTTATCCATTGATTTGCATACCCCTAATAAAGCTGATCTAAAGGTGACTGATTTTAGCCAACAGGTTGAAGCATTGATTCAGCATGCAGTTGCAAAAGATGAAATCATTACAGTGGTCGGCTATTCACTCGGTGCCGTGATTGCTGCACAAGTAGCAGCTAGTTTAAAACAGCGCATAGCACGTTTGATCCTGTTAGCCGGTTGGGCCAAGACCAGCTCGGTGCAACAACTACGGACCACCATCTGGCAGCAATTATTTACTGAACAATCTGCGGCCTTGCCTCATTTTGTCAATTATTGCCTATATAGCGATGATTATCTGTCTGCACGAAGCGAACAGCAGGTGTTGGATCTGGCACGCTTTGTTAAACCTTCCCAAGATGCAGCCAAACAGCGTGAACTGAATTATCGCATTGATATTACATCGATCTTGCCTGAGATTGGCGCAGAAACTCTAGTCGTTGCCTGTCGTGAAGACCGCATGGTGCCTGTATCCCAAGCTAAACTGCTGTTTGCTTCAATTTCGAACAGTCGCTATATCGAAATTTCTTCAGGACATGCGCTCTATGTCGAAGCGCCAGCCGAAGTGGTGCAACTGGTAAACCAGTTTAGCCAGCATCCAGAACAATATCCGGTGAATCAAAAAATCCAGCCTTATATGCCTTAAAGGAGATAAATAATGCAAGCTAAAGGACAGCGCAGCAAGATTCTAATTGTAGGCAGCGGTTTTGGTGGTTTGGGAATGGCAATCCGCCTTAAACAGCAGGGCATCCACGATTTTAAAATCATTGAACGTGCAGCAGAAGTGGGCGGTACTTGGCGTGACAATACCTATCCCGGAGTCGCCTGTGATGTACCTTCCCATTTATATTCTTTCTCGTTTATTAAAAATCCCAACTGGTCGCGTGTCTTTCCACAAGGGGTAGAAATTCAGCGCTATTTAATTCAATGCTGTGATCAGGAAAATATCCGGCCCCATATTAATTTTCATACCCAACTGGAAAAGGCCAGCTGGAATGCACGAGAACGCATCTGGGAAATTCACACCTCTATAGGTCTGTATCAGGCTGAGATTTTAATTACCGCAACCGGGCATCTGGCAGATGAGCATCTCCCGAAAATTCCGGGGCTGGAAGAATTTGAAGGCCAAGTGATGCATTCCGCGCGCTGGAACCACGAGCTGAATCTGGAAAATCAACATGTCGTTGTGGTGGGTTCTGGTGCTTCTGCCATCCAGCTTGTGCCGGAAATTTCCAAAACAGCCAAAAGCCTGACCGTCTTGCAACGTAGTGCGCCATATATTTTGCCCCGACCAGACCGAGCTTATTCTGAGTCAGAAAAACAGCTTTTCCGCAAAGATCCGGACAGTATGTCGGCCCTCAGACATTCCTTGTTCTGGGGCAATGAATACAATTTTGCCCAGCGCCGTAATCTGAAAAGCCAGATTGAGCGGGTCAAGAAAAACTGCCTGCAATTCTTAAAACATCAGATTTCAGATCCTGAATTACAGCACAAACTCACGCCGAATTATGAACCTGGTTGTAAGCGCTTATTGCTTTCTAATGATTATTATCCAACCTTTTTAAAACCGCATGTCACACTTGAAGACTCAGCATTGGCAGAAGTTACGAAATACGATGTATTAAGCCAGGCTGGAAATAAATTTTTTGCAGATATCATCGTATTTGCCACCGGATTTGAAGCGGCACGTCCACCTTATGCCGCGAAGGTGGTAGGTAAACAGGGTTTAAGCCTGGAACAGCAATGGTCCAGCGGTATGCAGGGTTATCAGTCAACGACCGTACACAACTTTCCAAACCTGTTCATTCTGAATGGGCCAAATACAGGCAGTGGACATAATTCAGCGCTTTATTTTCTGGAAACCCAGTTTGATCTGGTACTGGATGCCTTGCAGTTTTTTGAGCAGGAACAGATTCAGGTCTTTGAAGCAGATCAGAGTGCTGAAAATAGCTATATGCAGGAGCTACAGCAGCTTTCCCAAGGTAGTGTCTGGTTATCGGAAAGCTGTAAAAGCTGGTATCTGGACCCGGTCAGTCGCAAGCTGACTTTGGTCTGGCCGGATTATGCTCATTCATTTAGGGATAAAAATCAGCATTTTATTCGTAGCGGTTATCACTACCAGTATGTTGAATCGAGACAGCAGAAAGTGGTGTAAAAATATTTAATTAAAATCAAAATCTTATGGTTTAAATAATACAAAATAATTGTAAATCCAGGACAGGAGTATAGTCATGAGCAGTCAGCCATGGATGGAAGAATATAAAAAGTGGAATATCAATCCGGAGTTTACCCGGCCAGATCCTGAGAAAACCCTGAGCACGACAATTGCTGAGAATTTGGTGAAATTTCAGGATAAAACCGCATTTATCTATCTGGATCGTAAATTCAGCTATCAAGATGTCGATATGTATAGCCAGAAGCTGGCAAGCTATTTACAGAGTCTTGGGCTGACTGCTGGCAGCCGTATTGCGGTGATGCTGCCAAATATTATTCAGTATCCAATTGCTACTTTTGCCATTATTCGTGCTGGTTATGTGCTGGTCAATGTCAACCCCATGTACACCCAGCGCGAGCTCTATCATCAGCTACAGGATTCAGGTACAGAAGCCTTGATTATCTTGGTACAGACTTTGGAGCAATTAACAGCACTAGATGAATGTCCTCAACTCAAATATATCATTTCAACGCATTCGCTGGATTTTATTCAAGAGCAGCCAAATACTATTTATAGTCAGGCAGCACAATATCCGGATAAACAGTTTTCTGACTTTAGACAGGCAATAAATCAGGTAGAAATTATTGATTTCAAAACACCTGTACAGCATCAGGAAGATACGGTCATTCTGCAATACACGGGAGGTACCACAGGTGTTTCTAAAGGTGCAGAACTGAGCCATCGCAATATTTTATTTAATATCGCCCAGAACAGTACCGTATTTATCAGCCATTTTGGTGACCGCTATGCCACTGAAAATGAATATGTATTCTGTGCCTTGCCGCTGTATCACATTTATGGATTTACCATCTGCCTGTTCAGTTATGGTTTAAGCCGTGGTTTTGCCAATGTCTTGATTCCAAATCCGAGAGATCTGGATGCTTTGGTGGATCAATACCAGAAACATCCACCGACCGTTTTTCCGGGTGTGAATACCATGTTTAATGCCTTGGCGCATCATTCACGTTTCCGTGAGCTGGATCATTCACGCCTGAAAACCACAACCGGCGGAGGAGCATCTATTCTGAAAAATACGGCAGAGTTATGGCATGAGGTTACAGGCTGCCAGATTTATGAAGGCTACGGACTTTCTGAAACCTCACCGACTGCAACTTTTAGCCCGCCTTTAAGCCGGCGATTTAGTGGCACGATTGGCTTGCCATTGGCAGGAACTGAAATTCTAATTCTGAATGATGAAGGAAAACCTGTAGAGCTTAATCAGGCTGGAGAAATCGCCATACGTGGTCCACAGGTGATGAAAGGATACTGGCAGCAACCGGAAGGAACAGCACAGGTATTTACCAAAGATGGATTCTTCCTGACAGGTGATATCGGTTGTATGGACGAACAGGGCTATATCACCATTCTGGACCGCAAAAAAGACATGATTCTGGTCTCCGGATTTAATGTTTATCCCAATGAGCTGGAAGGCGTACTGTCCAAACACCCTAAAATACTGGAATGTGCAGTGATTGGTATTGATGATGAAAAATCTGGACAGGTACCCAAGGCATTTATTGTGAAACAGGATAAAACTCTGACCCAAGATGGAGTCATGACTTATCTGAGGCAGCAACTGACCAGTTATAAACTGCCCAAATACATTGAGTTTGTGGCTGGATTGCCAAAGTCAACAGTAGGCAAAATTCTGCGTCGTGAACTGCCTCGTACTGTTCAGCCGAGTGACAAAGCCTGTTAAGCAATAATAGAAAATCTGACCATAGTCAAAATAAAAAAGGAATCAAAAGATTCCTTTTTTACTACTTGCAGGTTTATCGCTGCTGGATGATTTTTTTGCTTTTTAGTTCTTCTATTTCAGCAGAACTTAAATATTGACTCAAAATGGCATCGGTATCTTCACCCAGACAAGGTGGGGCCTTTTTATATTCTACCGGTGTCTTGGAAAGTTTAATCGGTGAACCGATTGAGGTGTAATCTTCACGTAAGGTATGTGGCATCTGAATCACCATATCACGTGCCAATACCTGTTCTTCTTGCAAAGTCTGTTTCAGATCATTGATCATTCCTACCGGCACTTTAACCGCATGAATCAGATCCACCCAGGTTTTTGCCGGTCGAGTATAGAAATGAGCCTGTAGAACTGTGGTCAGTTCTTCACGATGTGTGACACGGCCTGAATTTTTCAAGAAGCGAGGATCTTCTGCCACCTTAGCCAAACCAACGGCCTGACACAAAGCTTTAAATTGCAGATCATTACCACAGGCAATAATAAATTCACCTTTCTGGGCTTTAAACACCTGATAGGGCACA